>NZ_KQ557138.1:0-60376 GCF_001443665.1 endosymbiont of Ridgeia piscesae
GCCTCCACTACATCTTTCCTTTTCTGATCACGCTGTTCTTTTATCGTAGCCATGGAAAGCAGTATACACTGCCAATACTTTCGGAACGATTAATACCTGGGTGGGCTGTTTGTGATGCAGTGTTTTCAGCTCTACACCAGTGCTGTGCTCTACGTGGTGCTATTCCTTGGCGGTGGCTACAACTGGCCCGATCTGTTGTTGAAGAGTTTCCTGGTCGTCGCCATTCCCATGACCATCGCCTTTCTGTTTCCGCGTTACCGCACCGAAGATATGATCAGATTGGTGTGGAAGTGGCCGGTGATATTGGGGCTGTTCGGTCTGGCGTTTGTGATGTGACAGGAGGGAAGGGGTTTTGAGTGTTGAGTTGATGTGTGCGTTTGCTCGCAGGTCATTTGATTAAACCGTGTGGCGAGTGAGCATTCAATTATTTTGAAGCCAACTTAGCCTCATGCTTATATCGGATACTGGGGAAGTCGCTGTAAGTTAGTATTAGGGTAAAAGCATGGGAAAATTGCACATACTGCCTTGTCTTGATTCTTATCAGATGGCCGCATCCAGGCGACAAGAGTTAAACATCTCCAGGGATGTTGCTGCTGCATTCGGTCGATCTGCGGTGGAGGCGGCCCATAAAGGTATCTATGTTGACGAAAGGGGTCAAAGGGTTGGTTGGCGCAACGCTGTACAAGTTGCTTGTGCTGCCAAGATGAGCATAGCTCCGAATCATGTACTGCCAAGTAGTGAGTGCAGCACTTGCTATGAGACTCGGGTTCAAGTCACCAATGAGACCACGCTCGGAGCGGCGCGACGCTTCGTTGAAAGAGGCTTGCGACCTCTTGCACTGAATTTCGCCAACGGTATCTATCCTGGCGGGGGGTTCCGTAGTGGTGCCAGAGCCCAAGAGGAGGTACTTTGCCGATCCTCCGCACTATATCGAACAATAGTTGGTGACCGGATGTATACAGAACACCGCAAACGTCGATTGCCGGATTCTACGGATTGGGTAATCTATTCACCTGATGTCCCTGTTTTCCGAATGGATAACGGAAAGGCGCTGAAGCAGCCTTGGTTACTGAGCTTTATTACATGCGCAGCCCCTATGGCACGCCATATTGGTCAACCGAAAGCGGGAGACCTCTTGCAAAAACGGATTCATCGTATTCTTTCTGTTGCGCGGGCGTATGGGTATTCTGCATTAGTGCTGGGTGCGTGGGGCTGCGGTGCTTTTGGGAATGATCCTCATCGCACTGCTAGGGACTTCCGACAGGCTTTGGAAAATGATTTTAACGGAGCGTTCTCCGATATTGTATTTGCCATTACAGACTGGTCGTTGAAAAGAGAGTTTCTTGGACCTTTCCGCGATGTATTTGCGGCAAGTGGCAATGATCACGTTCCTGTGCCGTAGGAGGAACCCCTGCCTTAGTCAGATATTTTTCGGTTTCATTCGCGCTCTTGAGCTCAATCTGCGAATGAGCCATAAGTCGTCAGCCATGTTTCGCCATAACCATAGGAATGTATAAATGAGGTTGTCTTTTTTTCTGCCTGAATATGTATTGAAGCTATATGCTCAGCACGGGGATGAGATGTCGGATCTTTTTGGTCCATGTTCTGAATTGAGAGTTACTTTGTCCGCAAATCCAAACTATTATGATTATCTGCACCTTATTAGGCTGGTTGAGGATGGGACCGTCGAACTGATTGATGGGGCAGGGCAGTCTATTAATACAGAGGTTAATGGGAAATATTCTATCTATGAGATGGATGCCGATACTGTAAGTATAAAATTTTATGATTTGGTAGAAGCCGACTCCTATCGGCCTGATGAAAAGATTAGGGATATTGATCCATTTGTGGTTAAGGTGGTCAAAGAGAAGGGTAACTTTGCTTTTCGTCAAGAAGTTATTTGGCGTATAGATAGTGAAGACGATTGGCCTTGTTTATTGTTTGATACAAGGTTTGTGTTTGAGTTTGATCCACTTTGTTTTTGGCAAGTCAATCGAAAAAGGAATCCGTATTATCTGCTTGAAAATAAAGAGCAGGATGGGCCGATTCGGCACTATTATTTAGATGAGAAGAAACTTACATTAAAAGAAATGCAAGATTTAGGCATTCCAAAGGAAAGTTTTTGGTAGTTATTTTGTGAAGCATAGATTCATATGAGTACGATCAAACAGATACCGGTCGTGACCGGGAAGCGCAGTAACCCCCTGGCCCGGGTCTTTGATGAACTGGTGCGATTTTGCCGCTCTCGCTCGCTGTTCATCCTCCACTACTGCACCGGCTGCGGGGCGATTGAGTTGCCGCCGGCGATGACCTCCCGCTTCGACATGGAGCGCCTGGGTCTTCAACCGATGGTCTCGCCGCGTCAGGCCGATATCCTGCTGATAACGGGTTACGTTTCGATCAAGACCCTGAAGCGGGTGATCCTCACCTACGAGCAGATGGGCTCGCCTAAGTATGTCATCGGCATCTGCTCCTGCACCGTCAACGGCGGCATGTACTGGCAGAGCTACGCTACCGCCAAAAAGCTGGATGAGTACATGCCGGTGGATCTCTACATCGCCGGTTGTATGCCGCGGCCCGAGGCGGTGATCACCGGCCTGCGGCAGTTGATGGAACAGATCAGGCATGGAGAGGCCAACCGCTGGCAGGACTACTACCGCCGATACGACTGGTACCTGGGGAACCAGCAGCACCTGTTCGGTGACAACTGGCAGACCCCCACCGATGTGATCGCCGAAGCGGAGCACTATGGCCTGATCGGCGATCAGACCCTGGGACGGCACACGGCGCTATTGCAACAGCATCAGAAGCCGCTGGAGGCGCTGGAGATGCGGCTTAAATAGTTTGCAATGGTGGTATTTGCACAACTCACAATTCATAACTGAGAAGTTGGATTGATGGAACAGCAGCTCGACAAGGTACTGAAAGAGATTGAAGGCATAGAGGTGCGGCGCAAGCGATCGCGCCGGGTACGGGTGGATCTACCGGCCGATGCACTGCCGGCGCTGCTGGAACTGCTGCAGGGCAAGGCCGGTTATCTGCACCTCTCCGCCATCAGCTGTGTCGACTGGATCGATGAGGGAGAGTTTGAGCTGGTCTACCATGTCTGGTCCTACGAGAGTCAGTCGCTGGTTTCCGCCCATGTGCGCATCGCCCGCGATCCTGGCGTCTACCTTTCGGTCTACGACATCTACCAGCCCGCCGCCTTCTTTGAGCGTGACATCCACGAGATGTACGGTCTTTGGTTCGAGGGTAGCCCCAACATGGAAAGGTTCATTCTCACCGAGTGGGAGGGGCCACCTCCCATGCGCAAGGAGTTCGATAGCGAGGCCTATGTCAACCAACACCTCAACTGGCAGAACTATCAGCCTGACTGGCTGCTGGATCTGGTGGAGCAGGGTGGGGGTATCGAGGTGCCGCCGGAGGAGCAGCGCTTCAGCCAGAAAGGCAAGGTGGGGGACTAGCCATGCGACCGGAGAACTACCAGGCGATTAGCCAGCCGCCGAGCAACGAGTACGAACTCAACTTCGGGCCCAACCACCCAGGCATTGAGGGCAACTACGCTCTCAAGGTGAAACTGCATGGTGACAAGGTGATCGAGGCTAAGGCCGACGGCGGCTATCTGCACCGAGGCTTCGAGAAGCTGATGGAGCAGCGCTTGTGGATTCAAAATATCGCCCTGGTGCCGCGTATCTGTGTGCCCGATCCCTCTCCCATGGAAGTCTGCTACTCGATGGCGGTGGAGGATCTGTGCGGCCTGGAGGTGCCGGAGCGGGCTCAGTGGATCCGCGTGATGCAGTTGGAGCTGTCGCGCATCGCCGCGCATCTCTTTACCTTCGGCGGCCATGCGGCCACCACCGGCATGTACAGCACCATGTATTGGGGGGTGGCGGACCGTGACCTGCTGCTCGACCTGTTTGAGGAGTTCACCGGCGGCCGAGTCTACAGCATCTACAACATCCCCGGTGGGGTGCGCAGGGAACTGCCGGAGGGGTTTCTCAAACGGCTCGCCGATACCCTCGATTACATCGAGTCGCGCCTGCCCGACTACGACAACCTCTTCTTCACCAACCAGGTGTTTGTGCAGCGCGCTAAGGGGGTTGGAGTAATGAGCCAAGAGCAGGCCCTGGAGTGGGGTGTCACCGGACCCAACCTGCGCGCCACCGGCCTGGCCTTCGATGTGCGTAGAGATGACCCCTACCTGATCTACGATCAGATCGACTTCGAGATCCCCACGCAAGATGCAGGGGATGCCTGGGCCCGTACCCTGGTGCGCCGCGCCGAGCTGCAGCAGAGCATCCGCATCCTGCGCCAGGTGATCGCGGCGCTGCCCGATATCAAAGGGCCGCTCCGTGCGCCTATTCCCAATCCCCTGGCGTGGAACGTGCCGGCGGGGGAGACCTACAGTCGGGTCGAATCCTCCAAGGGTGAGCTCTGCTACTTCGTGGTCTCCAATGGCGGCCCTAAACCCCACCGGGTGCATGTGCGTGGGCCATCATCCATGCATGCGGTGCAGGTGCTGGAAAAACTCGCTGTGGGCTCGCGTATCGAGGACGTGGCACAGACCATGTTCTCGCTGGACGCCTGTCCGCCGGAGGTCGACCGCTGATGTCCGACATCGACTATAAGGATAAGGGCAGCATCCTTAATCCGCTGAAGAGTCTGCAGTTCTTCGCCCGCAAGCCGGTGACAGAGTCGCTCGAGCCGCGGCCAGCAGCGGAGAACTATCGCGGCTTCCACCTCAACGATCACAATAAATGCATCGGCTGCAGCTCCTGCCAGAAAGTGTGTGACAACGCCGCCATCACCATGGTCAAGGTGCCGCATCTGCGGGAGGATCCGGTGCAGGGCATCCGCAACCTGCGCCCGGCTATCGACTATGGCCGCTGCTGCTGGTGCGCGCTCTGTGTCGATATCTGTCCCACCGGGGCGATCACTCTCTCCCGGGAGTATGTGCATACCTGCACCCAGGCGCAGATCGACAGCTACTTCATACTGCCCAACGAGACCGGTATCCACGGCGAGTTTCATGGCCAGGGTTGGACCAAAACCGCTGACTCCGACCTGCTGGACCTGGAACGCCAGCCGATGGCGGAGCTGGAGCCTGAGCAACGCATCGACAACTTTGACGAGATCGTTGCCGGTTTCACCCTGCAGCAGGCGGTGCTGGAGGCCTCCCGCTGCGTGCAGTGTGGGATGTGCCACGATGCTTGTCCGACCCATATGGATGCGCCGGAGTACATCCGCGCCATCTGGCAGGAGGATCTGGAAGGCGCAGTACGCTGGATCTACCGCTCCAACCCCTTCTCCCACGTCTGCGGCCGGGTCTGCACCCGCCGTTGTGAGAGCGCCTGCTCCATCGGTCGCCGCGGTGACCCGGTGGCGATCCGCTGGCTCAAACGCTACGCCATGGATGCGGTGGGCCATGCGCGCGTCAAGGCGATCGCTGCCGAGGGCAAGGCCGACTACCTGACCGGTCACCGTATCGCTATCATCGGCGCCGGCCCCGCCGGGCTCACCGCCGCCTATGACCTGGCATGCAAGGGGCACGAGGTCACCGTGTTCGAGGCGCGGGAGAAGCCGGGCGGTATGACCCGCTACGGTATCCCGGAGTACCGGCTTCCCTACGATATGCTGGATCGGGACATCGACGTCATCACCTCCCTGGGGGTGAAGATCGAGTGCAACACCCAGGTCGGGGTCGATATCAGTATGCCGCAGCTGCAGCGAGGTTACGACGCTGTGGCACTGGCTATTGGCCTGCACCTGGGGCGTTCCACCCGTATTCCAGGCAGCGACCATGCCCAGGTGAAGAAAGCGGTGGAGCTGTTGCGTGCCATCACCGACGAGCAGCCGTTCGAGCTGCCGCGACAGGCGGTGGTTATTGGTGGCGGCAACGTGGCGATGGATATTGCCCGCTCTTTGGCTCGGCTGCAGAAGCAGCAGTTTGGCGAGGTGCAGGTGACGGTCACCGCGCTGGAGGATCAGGCCCACTTCCTGGCCGATCCGGTGGAGATCAAGGAGTGCCATGAGGAGGGGGTCGAGATTCTCGACGCCCGCGGCCCCCAGGAGTTTGTGGTGGAGGAGGACAAACTGAAGGGGCTGAAAAGCTGGCGGGTGCGCTCCATCTTCGATGAGCAGGGGCGCTTCGCCCCCAGTTATGACGAGTCTGACGAACAGCTCCACCCCGGTGAGATGGTGGTCGAGGCGATCGGCCAGATGGCGGATGTCAGTCTGTTGGGTGATGCGCTGACCGAACAGTTGGCGTGGAACCGGGGGCGCATCCAGGTGGATGAAAACGGTCGTACCTCAGTGGATGGGTTCTGGGCCGCTGGCGACTGTGTCAACGGACCGGACGTGGTGCACGCGGTGGCGGATGGACTCCGGATTGCGGCCAGCATCGACGGCTGGCTGAATTTGAAGGAGAGGGCGGATCATGAGTGAGGGCAATGCATCCGGTCACGACAGACTGAAGTCACAGAAGAGCCTGGATGAGATCCTGGCTGTCGCCATCGAGTTTGAACGAACAGCACGGGACTTCTATCGTGACCTGATCCCCAAGGTGAGCAAGCAGATTCGCTGGCTGGTTGAGGAGTTGGCGAAGGAGGAGCAGCGCCACTACGATCTCTTCTGTGAGCTGCGCACCCGACCCGATATCGAGCAGCAGCTTAAGATAAAGATGAAGTTGCCGGCCAGTGATCACAGGTTTTCGGACGCCATCCAGCTCCCCGATCTGGGGGCGAAACCGGACGACCAGTCGGTACTCCAGTATGCGCTCGGTCGTGAACATGCCGCCATGGAGCAATACCGCTCATTGGCTGACAGTAGCGACTCCGGCCCAATCAAAGAGCTGTTTGCGTTTCTCGCCAACGAAGAGACCCAGCACAAGAATGAGCTGGAAAAGCTCTATTACGAAGTCGTGCACAGCGGCGGCGTCTAGCCCGTTTATGGCGGGCCAGCAGGAGAACGGGCCCAACTGATCTGGGCCCTAGAAGTTTCTCGCGTTATGCGGCCTCGTGGTAGACGGGCTCTCCCAACTCCTTGAAACCAAACAACTGCATTGCACGTTGGCCGTTGTAGTCCAGAACCCTCAGGTCATCGCTCTCGTGCAGGTTGTGCAGTACGTTCTGGAAGTGACCGCCGTAGCGGGCCTCCGCCATCTCGATCGGTACATCAAAGGCGAGGAATTTGCTGATCCCCTTGCCATCCAGTCGCTTCAGCAATGCTGGGTCCTCCAGTGAGGCGTACGAGGTGAGAATCACAATAGGTCCACTTCCGGTGAATAACATGGCAGCTTTCATGGTCGGCCTCCTCTTGATAGGCAACGGCACCGCTCCTCAGTTGCCCGATGCAGCTAGAAGCTCAATCCATCAGCATGGCAATGCGTGAATCGGCAACGGCTGGTTGCGAACAACCCCCTATTGGAATTTTAGTCAATCCACCAGCTGGTTGTGTCTCTCCAGAGCGTCCTACGGCTGGCTGTCATCCAGCTGATATTGAACCACTATATAGAGAAAGCGTTCAGCGTATGCTTGGCGACTTGCTGAGCCAAATAGTAGGTGAGGTGTGCCGGGGCGATGGAGATTCTATCGATAGCGATTACCCTGTTTCTGATCATGGACCCGTTCGGCAATATCCCGGTGTTTCTGTCGATCCTGGAGCGGGTGACGGAAGAGCGGCGCCGGGTGGTGCTGGCGCGGGAGCTGCTGCTGGCCCTAGTGGTGATCCTGCTGTTTGTCTTTTTTGGCGGGACAGTGATGAGCCTGTTTGGTTTGAGCCGGGCGGCGGTAACCATCGCCAGTGGCGCCATTCTGTTTCTGATCGCCTTGCGGTTGGTGTTTCCTGAGAAGGAGGCGGCAGCGGATGATGAGTTCGAGGATGAACCGCTGCTGGTGCCTCTGGCAGTGCCGCTTATCGCCGGTCCTTCTCTGCTGGCGGTATTGCTGGTATTTACCGCCACGGAACCTGACGCCCGTGGCACACTGTTAATTGCGGCACTACTCGCCTGGTTGGCGACTTCTGCTATTTTGCTGGCCTCGACCTTCCTCTATCGAGTGTTCTCCCGTCGGGGGCTGGAGGCGATTGCGCGACTCATGGGCATGATCCTGATCGCCTTGGCTGTGCAGTTTCTGCTCGACGGGGTCAGTGACTATCTTTCCTGTTGCACTTGATGATGTTTATCAGCGGCTGGTAAGTGTCTGAAATCACAGTTTAAGCGCAAAGGTGGATGAAGTGTGAACCGGGTTCCCCGGGTTCCGACTGATCGGTCACGATACTTATTCCTGCAGCAGAGTAAGCTTCCTGGCAGTGACCAACCGGAGCAACAGGAAACCATGTCAAGCTACTCGTACAACACGTTTTTTGCACTCAGCCTGCTGGCCGCCACCGCACTGACGGGCTGTGGGACCGATAGTGTAACCCTGCAGAGCGTATCCACTTCTAACAGCAGCGTTATCGATACTCAGGCTGTGGACAACAGCTTTGTTGGAGAGTCCGGTGTCAGCACGGTGACGTCCAATCCTGTTGAGATTAGCACCCCGGTGGTGGAGAAAAGTGCGCCTGAGGCCAACCCCGACTTTGTTTCAACGACGAAGAACGCCAATGTGGTGATTCCGGTGCTGGAAAACGACAACTCCCCCGATGCTGAGATTGTCAGGCTCGACATTATCAGCTGGCCGAATGCCGGGGAGCTGGTCGTCGAGGCCAATGGCTCGGTGATCTACAGCCCGCATGCGGGCTTTGAAGGGAGCGATTCCTTCGTCTATCAGATCGAGGACGAGAACGGCGAGATCGCATCGGCGCTGGTCGATATCCGTGTCTCCTGTGACGCACAGGCGGGTGAGTGCAGCTACCCGGTGCGACTCTCCTGGTCGATTGAGAAGAGCGACGACGTCACAGGTTACTATGTCTACCACGGGCTCAACTCCGGCGACTATCCGGATCGCCACTGGGTTCCAAACCTAGAGACCGTGTTCGAGATCGAGCTGGCGGATTTGGGCAGCCACTTCTTTGTGGTGACAGTGGTGGACAAGGATGGCCAGGAGTCGGGCTACTCCAAAGAGGCGATTATCGTTCTTTAGCCGTGAACAGCCTGCTTTCGGGAGAAAATAGTCATGCCATCAGGGCTGCAGTAAGCAGCATCATTGTTTCGGTAATCTCAACCAACGCCCCGGCGGTGTCGCCGGTGGTACCGCCGATTCGCCTCAGCATGAGAGTGTGTAGCAGAAAGAATATGCCCGCCATGGTAAACAGCAGCCAAAACCCTGCGATGCCAATAAAGATGGGAACCGCAGCCAGAGTGGAAAGAGTCACGACTAGGCTCACACGGCGGGGCAAATGGCCTGAGAGCAAGCTTCCAAGGCCGTTTGACCGGACATAAGGCGTAGTGAGGAATAGCAGCACCAGTGCTGTGCGCCCAAGCACGGGAGCCAGTAGCAGGGCTTGCCAGTTTTCGCTGGTGATGAGGTGTTGCAGTGCTGTGAATTTGATCAGCAGAACCAGCACCAGGGTGACCACCGCCGCCGGGCCGCAATAGGGATCTTTCATGATCGCAAGCGTCCGTTTGCGATCACCCAAGCCGCCGATCCAGGCATCGGCGCTGTCGGCCAATCCATCCAGGTGGAGTGCCCCTGTCAACAATACCCAGAGCGTGAGTGCCAAGGCTGCGGCTACGAATGTGGGCGTTTCATTAAGCCCCAGGACAAGGACGGCAAGCAGCGCGCCGATGACCAGTCCAACCAGCGGATAGTAGAGCAGCGAACGCCCCATCGTCTTGTTATCCGGCGGTTTCTTGAGCCGTACAGGCAGTACGGTGAGAAACTGCAGAGCGACCAGGAAAGGGCGGGGCGGGAACATGTCAGAGCTGTTCGATCAGTGTGGTGGATGGGGTTTCCTGCGCATCAATTGAGGCGCGTAGGGAGTATAAGGCTCCATGTTTGACCTCGATCTCCAACAGTCTGCCAACCGGACGTTGTTGTACCTGACAGAGCAGCACGCGGATCACCCCACCGTGGGTGACGACCAGCACACGCTCTCCTGTGTGAGCATGGATGATGCTGTTCCATGCGGTGAGCACACGCGCTTGAAACTGCGCCAGCGGCTCGCCATCGGGCGGTGTGTGTTGCTCCGGATCGGCCCAGAAGCGTACCAGCGCATTCGGCTCTTCCTCCATCAGTTCGGCCGCACTGCGGCCTTCCCAGGCGCCGAAGTGAATCTCGCTCAGGCGCTGCTTGATGGTGAGAGGCAGCGAATGTTGTTGTGCAAACTCTCTGGCGAAACCGGCGCAGCGTTTGAGCGGTGAGCTGATCACTCGATCCCAGTGAGGCTCTCCGTTGGTGGCACTCCTCATCTGATCCCAACCGATATCGGTCAGCGGATCGTCCGTGCTGCCGCGAAACCGGGGACCGCCTTCTGTTTCGCCATGGCGCAGGAGATCGATCTGGATGATGCCTTCCATGACGCCAGATCAGAGTTTTTCCGAGACCGCTGCCTCGGCGAATGTGGCCATCTCGTTGTGCAGCGTGCAGGCGAGTCGGATCAGCGGCACTGCGACGGCTGCGCCGCTGCCCTCGCCCAGACGCATGCCGAGATCCAGCAAGGGGCGAGCATCGAGTGCATCGAGCACGGTTCGATGGCCTGGTTCTGCTGAGGCGTGGGAGAAAAGAAACCAGTCTTCGGCACCAGGGCAGAGCCGTGCAGCTGTGAGTGTCGCCACCGAGCTGATGAAGCCATCCACCAGCACCGGCAGGCCCATCTGTGCGCACGCCATATAGCTGCCGGTCAGGGCTGCGATCTCGAAGCCACCGAGCCGACGCAACGCCTCCAATGGTGTACCAAGGTGCTGGCTGTGCCGCTCCAGCGCCTGGTGGATCACCTCGCTCTTGTGCGCCACTCCCTGCGCATTCAGGCCGGTGCCTGGGCCTGCGAGTCGTTCAGGTGGGGCATTGAGCAGGGCGCAGGCCAGCGCCGCCGCGGCGGTGGTGTTGCCGATGCCCATCTCGCCGCCGATGAAGAGCTGGGCGCCAGCGAGCTTGGCGCGTTCGGCCGCCTGTCGCCCCCCATGCATGGCGCGTGCAAGCTGCTGCTCGTCCATGGCCGGCTCCCGACAGAGGTTGGCGGTGCCGGGAGCAAGCGGCAGGTTCAACACGCCTTCCAGGGGGCCGGGGTCGTTGACCGTACCCAGATTGATCACCTCCAGCTCTGCGCCGAGTTCGCGGGCCAACACGCTGATCGCAGCGCCACCGCGGGCGAAGTTTTTTACCATCTCGGTGGTGACTGCCTGGGGAAAGGCGGAGACACCTTCAGCCACTACGCCGTGATCGGCGGCAAACACGGCGATATAGAGCTGCTCCACGCCGGGTCGCTTGCTGCCTTGCAGCGCTGCCAGGCGGATCGCGGTCTGCTCAAGTAGCCCCAGGGCGCCAGGGGGCTTGGTGAGAACTGCCTGACGTGCCTCGGCCGCCTGCCGGGCTGTCTCGTCTGGGGTGGCGGCTGGTACCTGCAACCATTCAGTGGTCGTGTTCAAAGTTGACCTCCCTTTAATATGTGAGGCAGGCCAGCGACCGTTAGGATCACCTGGTCGCAGGCCTGTGCGAGTTCCTGATGCAGCCGGCCGGCTTCATCGCAGTAGCGGCGGCTGAGTTCACCCAGCGGCATCACACCCATATTGGTTTCATTGCTGACCAGAATGATCTGGCCCTGCAGCGTCGGCAGCACCGCCAGCAGAGCCGCACGCTCACGCTCGAACAGGCTTGAGTCCTCTGCCATCAGCAGGTTGGTGAGCCAGAGTGTCAGGCAGTCAACCAGCAGGCAGTGTCCAGCAAGCGCGTGAGTGTTCAGCACAGCGGCGAGTTGGATCGGTTCCTCGATCAGCTGCCAATGCGCTGGCCGGTGACGGCGATGTGCGGCAATGCGTGCGCGCATCTCCTCGTCCTGCGCCGTTGCGGTTGCGATGTAGCTGACCGGCTGTTGACTATCGCGCGCGAGGCGTTCGGCCAGCCGGCTCTTGCCGGAGCGGACACCACCGAGGATCAGGGTCTTGGCGTTCATCATGTCGATACCGCCTTCAGTCCAAGCAGTGACAGCAGCCGGGCAGTATCCAAGTGTTGTTCCACCGCATCGGCCAGCCGCTCAATGGCGGCCTCACGCAGTGCCAGGTAATCCTCTGGTTGTGCATCGCTCAGTCCGGCCCAGCCGAGCAGCGCGGTACAGGCGGAGGGCGACTCGAACAGGCCGTGCAGGTAGCTGCCGAGGATCAGCCCATCGTCGCTGATCGCCCCATCCGGGCCCTGGCTGAGCTGCAGCGCCGGTCGGTCAAGGGCCGGGCCTCGGGTGACGCCGGCATGGATCTCGTAGCCGCTTATCTCTGCCTCAGTCGCTCCCGGCATCCTGCCTCCCGTGACACTTGTGCATCCCTGCGCGTCGTTGATGGTGAGTCTGCCGCGCACATTGCGTAGTTGCTTTTCCGGCTCCAGTGTTGTCTCCAGATTGAGTAAGCCCAAGCCGTCGCTGCTGCCTGGATCACCTTCGAGACCTGCTGGGTCGTGTATCGCTCTGCCCAACATCTGAAAGCCGCCGCAGATACCGATCAGTCTGCCGCCGTAACGCAGATGCCGTTGGATTGCCGCTTCCCAGCCTTGCTCGCGCAACCAGGCGAGATCCTGGCGCACGCTCTTGGAGCCCGGCAGGATGATCAGATCGGCGGCGGGTATGGCTGCGTTTGGCGCGACAAATTGCAGATCCACCTGCGGATGCAGGCGTAGTGGATCGAAATCGGTATGGTTGCTGATGCGTGGCAGGGTAGGGACGATGATGCGGATGCACGGTGTTTCTGATTGCGAGGCTGGGCTGGGTTCACGCGG
Organism: endosymbiont of Ridgeia piscesae; assembly: GCF_001443665.1. Classification (NCBI taxonomy): domain Bacteria; kingdom Pseudomonadati; phylum Pseudomonadota; class Gammaproteobacteria; species endosymbiont of Ridgeia piscesae. The sequence continues at coordinate 12,861 of NZ_KQ557138.1, forward strand.
CAGCGCATCCTCTGCCTCCAGGTGCAGGTCATGCAACCAGGGAAGCACCCCGATCACTGGTTTGCCGGTGTGTTGTTCGAGCCACTCCAGTCCGGATTGCAGCAACCGAATGTCGCCACGAAAGCGGTGGATGACAAAGCCCTTGACTCGCGCCTGTTCGCTTTCACTCAACAGGGCGAGGGTGCCGACCAGATGGGCGAACACGCCGCCGCGGTCGATATCGGCGACCAGAATCACCGGACAGTCCACCGCCTCGGCAAAGCCCATGTTGGCGATGTCGTTTGCGTGCAGATTGATCTCCGCCGGTGAGCCGGCGCCTTCGACGATGATTGTGTCAAAGGCATCGCTGAGGCGGTTGTGCGATTCGAGCACCGCGGCACGGGCGGTGCGTTTGTAGTCGTGGTAGGCGCGTGCATCCATGGTGTCGACCGCATGGCCATGAATGATGACCTGGGCCCCGACATCGGTATTGGGCTTGAGCAGCACCGGATTCATGTCGGTGTGTGGTTGCAGGCCGCAGGCCAGTGCCTGCGCTGCCTGGGCGCGGCCGATCTCGCCACCATCTGCTGTCACGGCACTGTTCAGTGCCATGTTCTGCGGCTTGAAGGGTGCGACGCGCACACCCTGCCGGAGCAGCCAGCGGCACAGGGCCGTTACCAGCAGGCTCTTGCCGGCATCGGAGGTGGTGCCCTGGATCATCAGCGTGCGGGCGCTCATCTGCTGGCCTCGGCGAGATCAATCACTGCCAGCCTGGCCACTGCGCTTCGGTTTGCCTGGCAGTGAAGCGCAGGGAGGCACTAATTTTGTGGGAGCCATGGATGGCGGGAGCGAACTCACAAATCGATCCCCTTTTGCGCCCGCACGCCGGCACGGAAGGCGTGTTTGATGTCGCGCAGTTCGGTCACGGTGTCGGCCGCGTCACACAGCGCCTGAGGCGCGCCGCGGCCGGTAATGACCACGTGCTGCATCGGTGGGCGGGCTTTGAGGTCGGCCAGCACGGTATCGATCTCCAGCCAGCCATACTTGAGGGGATAGGTGAGCTCATCGAGTACGACCAGGCCCAGAGATGGATCGTGCAACATCTCCCGTACCACGGTCCAGCCGCGTTGCGCGGTCTCGATATCGCGGGTGAGGTTCTGCGTCTCCCAGGTGAAGCCTTCACCGAGCAGATGCCAGACCACGCCGGGCTGGCGCTGGAAGAAGGCCTCTTCGCCGGTGTCCGAGTGACTCTTGATGAACTGCGCCACGCCGACTTTCATGCCATGCCCCAGGGCGCGGGCCAGCATGCCGAAGGCCGAACTGGACTTGCCCTTGCCGTTACCGGTAAGCACTAGCAACAGGCCCTGGTCCCGGTCCGCGCGGGCGATGGCGGTATCCACCGCCTCCTTCTTGCGCTGCATGCGACCGCGGTGGCGCTGCTTCGGCTGGTCGCTGCTCACGGCTTCGCTCCCGCAGTCATCAGGGCGGTCAGGACGGGACAGGGCAGTCGCTGATGGCGTGTGGAGGGGCTACGCACGGTTTTCTCCTCTGCGATGGATCAGGGTTGGTAACGCAAGGTCAGGTAGAGGCTGCGCCCAGGCTGTTTGTAGAAAGCAGCGGTCTCGTACTCTTTGTCGAGCAGGTTCTCGAGGCGCGCCTGTAGCCGCCACTCTCGGGCGAGGTTGTATTCGGTGCGCAGATCGACTGTGGCATAGCCGCCGAGTTTACGGCTGTTGGCCAGGTCATCATAGCGTTTGCCTTCTGCCAGCAGCGTTGCGCCGAGCGCGTAGTTGCCAAACTGGCGATCTGCATCGAAGCGCAGGGATTGTTTGGCACGCCGCGGCAGCAGCTTGCCGTTGTTGGTGCCGCTTGAGCGGTTCTTGGGTTCGAGCAGGGTGAGATTGGTGTCGAGGCTCCAGCCCCCGATCTGGGTGCTGACGACCGCTTCAAGGCCGCGGATGCGTGCCTGGTCGATGTTGGCGGGGACGAAGGTGGTTGGGTCGAAGGCGATCAGATCGTCGATGCGGGTTTCATAGGCGTTGAGCGACCAGTGCCCCCAGCTGACCGAGCCACTCAGGCCAAGCTCGAAACTGCGCGACTCTTCGGGCCGCAGGTCGGCATTACCGAAGCCGGGAAAGTAGAGCTCGTTGAAGGTCGGCGCCTTAAAAGCAGTGCCGTAAGAGGCGGTGAGCCGCAGGCTGTTAGCCAATGCGTAACCCCAGGCTGCCCCGCCAGTCGTGCGCTGGCCAAACTGCTCGTTGTCGTCACGGCGCAGGGAGAGTTGCAGGTCGTGGGCGGAAAATGTGCCCTGGTACTGGGTGAACAGCCCCTTGTTGTCGCGGGAGCTGACCACATAGGCGGTGTTGCTATCGACCTTGTCGCTCTGGTAGTCGATACCCAGGGTGAGCAGATGATCATCCGCGATGTAGAGATCGTTCTGCAAGGAGGCAGTATCGCGCTCGGTATCGAAGCGGGTCACAAAGGTGCCGTCCTTGAAGTTGTCGGACTCATCCCGGCTGCGGCCCGCTGCCAGGGTGAGCTGCCAGATCTCTATCGGCGAGAAACGGATCGTCCCGCCGATGACCTGCTGGATAGATTCTGATTCATTGACAAAGTCCCCATCGAATTCGGTGTTGCTGCTGGCACGCAGCGCGTGGGCATCAACCTCAATGTCGTTTTCAAACCGGTAGCCCGCGCGCAGGGAACTGGACAGGTTCTGGTGACCGTCCTTGTCGGGCTCGGTGGTAAAACACCCGGCACCGTCCGGGAACGGTTTGCCAGTACAGGCGTTGAAGCCCTCGGTGTCGATGCCACTTGCGTTGAGGTTGAACCAACCGCGTTCGCCGCCCCCTGAAATCCCTGCCGAGGCGGTATAGGTGCTGTAGCTGCCGCCGCCGATGCTGAAAAAGGGCGTGAGCGCGCCGCCGCCTTTGCGGGTGAAGATCTGGATCACACCGCCGATGGCCTCGGAGCCGTAGAGGCTGGAGCGTGGACCGCGTACGATCTCGATGCGTTCGATCTGCGCGATGGGAATCTGCTCAAAGGCGGTGGTGCCGAGGGTCGCAGAACCCATTTTGACACCGTCGATGAGCACCAGCACGTGGTCGGATTCGGTGCCGCGGAGGTGTATCGAGGTGGCTTTGCCGGGGCCGCCGTTGTTGCTGATGCTGACGCCCGGTACGCCGCGCAACAGGTCCTGGATGGATTGCGCCTGCTGGCGCTCGATATCATGGCGCGTGATGACGGTTACCGAGGCGAGGCTTTCGTCTACCGTCTGCGCGGTGCGGCTTGCGGTGACGATGACGGGATCGAGCTCGACGGTAAAAGCAGAGTGGGAGCTCAGCAGCAGTGTCGCTGCAGACAGATAGTGTCTCTTCATTCTTAATTTCCTCCGGCGCGCTCACCCGCGCGCGAAACGGTGATGCACAGACATAAGCGGAGGAGGAGAATCCGACGCGAGCAGAGGCACGGCGCGAAACGCGCGCAGCTATAATGGCTCGTTAGTCGCCGCATCGCCCTCCGCAATGCCAACCTTGGGGAGCCTCTGAATGAATCTGGACGGCAGCCTTGCGGTCCATGGTCCGTTTAGAGGTTCCTTGGGCTCCAGGCCGGTCTCCGGGCTTGCGAGTGGTCTTGCAGACCTGGCGGATCGCCTTCCCACGTCGAAACGCAGTGGCTGTGTGATCCGCCGCAACTCGCCTACCGTTGCGGGGGCAGCGCCGGAATTGTTCTGATTTTCACCAGTACGTACCGGCTTCCCGTTTCACCCCTTGGGTGGATACCCTTGGGACACCTGAAGCAGAGCCGCAGGAAAATATAGCAACATAGATGACGCGTCAAGAAACAAAGCAATACTGCAAATGTTGTATTCAGCCTCTCCCAAGCTTGCCGTTGTGCCCTACATGGAGTTGAGCGGGCGTAATGGTCTCGACAGTCTGGCCCTGTTCGGCTTTAACTTGGAGCGTTTTGGGAAGAGAGAGGCCGTTTGCTGTGAATGACAGAAGGGGGCGGGTGGTGTGGCGAGAGAGAGTTGTCAGGTGATTTGGTAGGAGCCGGGGCAGTGTTGGTATGGCGCGGTTCAGATTGAGCTGAGGCCCACCCTGGCGCGACTCTGCACCAGGGTGGGGGCGATCAAGCTGAGACCACCCCTTTGATCAGGCCGACAAGTTCATCACGGTAACCCATCTGATAGATCACCAGCAACGATACGAAGAGCAGAAATAGCATCGTGGTGGCGGTGAAGAAGCCGCTTACTTCGAGCTTGCGCTTGACCGCCAGTTTTCGTGTCCAGACTCGAGTGACCTGGCCCAGTACTGGTACCTCGGTGCCACGGCGCAGACCCACCACATCGTAGTAAACCGGGCGCAGCTGACCCATGATGAAGGCCAGACCACCGCCTAGCCCAAGGGCTAGCACCAGGATGCCTATGCTGAAGGGGATACGTTTGGGGCCGACCGGAACCAGCGGTACCTTGGGGGGCTCCACGATACGGAATTTGACGCTGTCGCCGGCAACATCGGCCTGTACCGACATGCGAGCAGACTCCAGACGCTGCACCAGCTCCTCGTAGTTTTTCTTGTTGATGTGGTAGTCGCGGTCGAGCCTTTTCAGTTCAGCCTCAACTTTGGGCAGGAAAGAGAGTTTCTCTTTCAGCGCCTTGATGCGCTTTTCGTACTCTTTGACACGTACGCGGGTCGATGTCAGCTCCACTTCGGCCTGGCGATAGGCCAGTTTCAGCTGCTCCACCGCGGTATCTGCCGCCAACGTGCTGGTCCCATCGCCTGACGAGATGACCACATCCTCGGCCACTTTCAGCTGCTTGATGGTGTCCCGCAGTTCGCGCACGCTGGGATGCGCTTCCGTATATTTCAGCAGCAGTTCATCGAGCCTGGACTCCATTCGCTGGATGCGTTGCGCATTGGGGGAGCCGAGTATCACCCCGCCTGCCGCCTGCTTGGCCTCGGCGTCTTTTTCAGCGGCCTGATACTGCCGTTTCAATTCGTTACGTTTGATGCTGGCCTCTTTCAGCTCGAGTTGCAGATCCTCAAGCTGTGCCTGGGTGCGCTGCAGACGGTTGAAAGCGTCGCCGCTCTGTGAGGGCAGGGTGTCTAGATTGCGGCGCTTGAATTCGGTAAGCCGGCTCTCTGCTTCCACCAGGCGCTTTTCATACTCTTGGATCTGTTTTTCCAGGAAGCGCTGTGCGCTATCCGACTCGATACGGGTGTCGCCGAGGGCGGATTCAACAAAGATGTTGAGCAGGGTCTCCACCACTTTTTTGGCCACATAGGGGTCTTTATAGGTGTAGGCGATGGTGTAGAAGTCCTGGCGGCGCTCATGGCCGATGGCGATCTTCTCCTGCAGCTGCTTGATCAGAAGCTCGCGCTCTTCCAGGTTTTTTACCGAGTGGTCCAGGTCGCTCTCGCGCAGCACTTTTTCCAGATTCTTGCGGCTCAGCAGGGTGCGGGTCATCAGGTTGAGACGCTGATTCAGGTCGGTCTGCACCGCGATGCCCTTCAGTAGGGGGCGTAGCAGGTTTTCGGTATCGACAAAGACCTTGGCGCTCGATTCGTACTGGTCGTTCATTGCAAATACCCAGGACCAGCCACCCACGGCAACGGTCCAGGCAACCACCATGGCGTACCAGCGGTATCTCCAGGCCGATCGGATTTGATTGCTTATCTCAAATATCGCGTCTTTCATCGCTTAACTGTCTGAAAAATAAATTATCGCGCTGTTTCCGGCGCCTGGTGTTGATTCTGAATAATACCAACCCGAACCATGCTCTTGCGCGCGCGGGGGTTAGTGTTGATCCCTGACTCTGAGCTAGAGGCCGCTGCCTTTATCTTGGCTGAGGGGCCCTCCAGAGCAGATCCACGGTATTTTCATGTCCAGGCAGGAGTCTATAGCAAAAACCGGGCAAGTTGTCGCTAGAATGCGCTGAAGTGCTGATCAGGTCTCTCTCCCCAATGGCCCAGGATCCGTTGTGCGGGCAATCATACTGCTGAACCCTGGCTGATACCATTTCCTGCGTCTCTCCGGCGGTTTCAGTGGTGCCGGTCGCTCCAGTCAGAATGGCATTTCGATGAGGGATACAGGCGTTCCTTAGGTGGGGCTGCTCTGATAGAATCGCCGGTTCGCTTTGAACGACACGATAAAAGATCAATGCCTCTCAATACCACAGAAGAAATTATCGAAGATCTGCGCCTGGGCAAGATGGTCATCATCATGGATGACGAGGACAGGGAGAACGAAGGCGACCTGGTAATGGCCGCGGAGAGCGTCACCCCCGAGGCGATCAACTTCATGGCCCGCTACGGACGCGGCCTGATCTGCCTGACCCTCACCAAAGAGCGCTGCAGTCAGCTGCGCCTGCCGCTGATGGTGCCGACCGACGATGAGCTCTCGGCCACCAACTTCACGCTCTCGATCGAGGCGGCGGAGGGCGTGACCACCGGCATCTCGGCGGCCGATCGGGCCACCACGGTGCTGGCGGCGGTGGCTCCTGGTGCTGAGCCGCGCGATCTGGTCCAGCCGGGCCATATCTTTCCGCTGATGGCCCAACCCGGCGGTGTGCTGGTGCGTGCCGGTCACACTGAGGCAGGATGTGATCTGGCACGGCTGGCCGGCTTCTCGCCCGCTTCGGTGATCGTCGAGATCCTCAATGAGGACGGTACCATGGCGCGCCGTCCCGATCTGGAGCGGTTCGCCACCGAGCATGGCTTGAAGATCGGCACCATCGCTGATCTGATCCACTACCGGGTGCGCAACGAGCATACCGTGGAGCGGGTCAGCGAGTGCCACCTGCCCACTGAGCATGGCGAGTTCCGCCTCGCCGCCTACCAGGATGTGGTCGACAATGAGATCCACCTGGCGTTGATCAAGGGGCAGCCCACGCCGGATCGACCGGTGCTGGTGCGGGTGCACATGCAGAACAGCCTGTGTGATCTCTTCTCCGCCGAGGGGGGCGACTGTGGTTGGCCCCTGGCCAACGCCATGAAGCAGGTCAGCGAGGCGGGCGAAGGGGTGATCGTGGTGCTGCGCAATCACGATACACCGCGTGAGATCGTGCAGCGCATGATGGATCGTCAGGTGCAGGGCGGCGCGGAAACGGGCTACGTGAAGAGCGACAACAGCAAAGAGCTACGCACCTACGGCGTCGGTGCGCAGATCTTGTCGGATCTGGGAGTGCGCAGGATGCGGGTGCTGAGTGCGCCAAAGAGTATTCACGGTCTCTCCGGTTTCGATATGGAAGTGGTGGAGTATGTCGAGTGCGAATAGCCCTTGCCATCCGACTTCCCAGATAGATTTAACTGATCAGGATCCAGAATAGATGGCTATCAATACAATCGAAGGTTCACTGGTGGTGGAGAGCGCGCGCTTCTGTGTGGTGGCGGCGCGGTTTAACAGTTTTGTGGTCGAAAGCCTGGTGGACGGCGCGATCGATACCCTCAAGCGCCACGGCGCCAAGGAGGAGGAGATCACCCTGGTTCGCCTGCCAGGCGCCTTCGAGATGCCGGTGCTGCTGGAGAAGCTGGCGCAGAAGGGTGAATATGACGCGATCATCGCTCTCGGCGCGGTGATCCGCGGCGGCACCCCGCACTTCGACTATGTGGCAGGGGAGTGCGTTAAGGGTATGTCCCAGGTGAGCCTGAAGCACGGCGTGCCGATCGCCTTCGGCGTGCTGACTGTCGACACCATTGAGCAGGCGATCGAGCGGGCCGGCACCAAGGCGGGTAACAAGGGCGCGGAGGCGACTCTCTCGGCCATCGAGATGGTCAATCTGCTGCGCCAGATCTGATGAGCAAAAAACGCAGTCAGGCGCGCCGTCATGCGGTGCAGGCGATCTATCAGTGGCAGATGGCCGGACAGGATTTGGCAGCAATCTACGAGCAGTTCCTTGGCGAGCAGGATCTCAGCCAGTTTGAGGTGCCCTATTTCAAGGACCTGCTACACGGCGTGCCGAATAATCTGCAGGAGCTGGATGGGCTGCTCAAGCCGGCGCTGGATCGCGCCATCGAGAGCGTCGATCCGGTCGAGCGGGCGGTGCTGCGGCTCGGCGTCTATGAGTTGAAACACCACCTGGAGGTGCCCTACCGAGTGGTGATCAACGAGGCGGTGGAGTTGGCCAAGGTGTTCGGTGCCGAGAAGGGCCACCGCTTTGTCAACGGCGTGCTCGACCGGGTGGCGAAGTCGGTGCGTGCTGCGGAGATACGCGGCTGAGCTCAGCTGGTCTCCGGGTCGTTGGCCGGGCCACGCCAACGGCCCGCTTTCAGGACAAAGGTCAGCAGGGTCAGGATGGCCCCATTCACCCTATATTCTCATGGCGCTCTCTGAATTCGACCTAATACGACGTTACTTCAGCGATCTGACCCCGCTCCGTGATGATGTGGCGCTCGGTATCGGTGATGACTGTGCGTTGTTGGATGTGCCTGAGGGGATGGAGCTGGCAGTCAGCATCGATACCCTGGTGGCCGGGGTCCACTTTCTGGCGGATGTCGAACCGGAGACGCTTGGGCACAAGGCGCTGGCAGTCAACCTAAGTGACCTGGCGGCGATGGGGGCCGAGCCCGCCTGGGTGACCCTGGCGCTGGCCCTGCCCGAGGTGAATGAAGTCTGGCTGGAGGCGTTCAGCTGCGGCTTTGCGGCGCTGGCGAGTCGTGCTGGGGTGAGCCTAGTGGGTGGCGACACCACCCGTGGACCGCTGACGCTGACCCTGCAGGTCCACGGTTTTGTGCCCCGCGGCAGCGCGCTGCGGCGCGACGGCGCGCAGCCGGGGGACCGAATCTGTGTCAGCGGCAGGCTCGGCGATGCGGCACTCGGCCTGCGCCTGTTACAGGGAGAGGCCAATCTTTCCGAACCTGAGCGCAGTCAGCTGATCGACCGTCTGCAACGCCCGCAGCCACGGCTTGCATTGGGGCAGGCGCTGCGTGGCCTGGCGAGCGCGGCCATCGACATCTCCGACGGCCTGCTGGCCGATCTGGGGCATATCCTGCAAGCCAGCGGTGTGGGTGCCCGGTTGCAACTGGCGCGCCTGCCCCTCAGCGATGCGGTGCGTCGCACGGCTGACTGGGGCCTGCCGCTCGCCGGCGGCGACGACTACGAACTCTGTTTCACCCTGCCGCCCGCCGAACTCTCCCGCCTGTGGCCGCTCAGCGAGCAACTGGGGCTTGCTATCAGCGAGATCGGTGAGATCACCGCCGCGCCGGGGCTGGTCTGTGAGCAGGCTGATGCTACTATTTGGAGACCATCAGCCAAGGGCTACGACCACTTTGCATCCCATGAGTGAAGCCAACAGACCTGCCCGGCCCGATCTGCGTCGCCCACACCACCTGATCGCCTTTGGTTTTGGTTCCGGGCTGGCGCCATTTGCGCCGGGCACCTTCGGCACCCTGCTGGCGATCCCGATCTATCTGCTGCTGCAGTCGCAGCCGTTGCCCGCCTATCTGACTATCCTGCTGGGCCTGTTTCTGATTGGCATCCCGATTTGCGGCAGAACCTCTGAAGATCTGGGAGTACACGACCACGGTGGCATCGTTTGGGATGAGGTCGTCGGCTATCTGGTGACCATGAGCCTTGCTCCACCCGGTTGGCTGTGGCTGGTGCTCGGTTTTCTGCTGTTTCGCCTGTTCGATATCCTCAAGCCCTGGCCGATCCGCTGGATCGACCGGCGGGTGAGCGGTGGGTTCGGCATCATGTTTGATGATCTGCTGGCGGGATTGTTTGCTCTGGTGGTGATGCAGGCCATTGAGCTGACAGGGGTGATCCAATGACGTGCTCTGTGCCCTACAGGGCTCTGCTCTGCTGTCTGCTGTGGTTGGTGCCGCACGCAATGGCACTGGCAGTGGAGCGGCTGGTGGTGGAGGCGCTCTTCGCCAACAAGGTGATGGTCTCCATCGATGGCAAGCGGCGTATGCTGAAGCCCGGCAAGGCCTCTCCCGAAGGAGTGTTGCTGATCTCCTCCGACAGCCGCCAGGCGCTGATCGAGGTGGATGGCAAGCGCGACACCTACAGCCTTGGCCGCCATGTCTCCAGCAGCTATTCTGAGCCAGAGCGCCAGAGTGCCAAGGTCTGGCGGGATGAGACCGGCTCCTTCACCATCCTGGGCAGTATCAACGGCCGCACGGTGCAGTTTCTGCTGGATACCGGTGCCACGGCGGTGGCGATGAGTGGGGTCGAGGCGCGCCGTCTGGGCATCGCCTACAAGCGCAAGGGGACGCCGATTGCGGTGGGCACCGCCTCGGGCATGGCGCGCGCCTATGAGGTGACGCTGAGAGAGGTGCGGGTGGGGGCGATTACCCTGCGCGGGGTGCGCGGCTTTATAATCGAAGGCAACAGTCCCACCCAGGTGTTGTTGGGGATGAGCTTCCTGAGCCAGCTTACGATGCAGGATAAGGGTGCCTACCTGCTGCTGGAGAGCAGGTTCTGAGCTTTTATCAATCCACCTGACCTAGTGATCTCGGTCGGGATAAATCCCGACCTGCACGATCTATTCGATGGCCTGCGCTGCAGCCTCAGCTAACCGGGTCTTTCAGCTTGTCCCGCTCAATCAGCGCGTAGGCGCTGTGATTGTGGATCGACTCGAAGTTTTCCGATTCCACCACATAGGCGCTGATGCGCGTTTCGTTGTTCATACGTACCGCCACGTCACGCACCATGTCCTCGACAAACTTCGGGTTGTCGTAGGCGCGCTCGGTGACATGCTTCTCGTCGGGACGCTTGAGCAGGCCAAACAGCTCGCAGGAGGCCTCCTGCTCGACTATCTCGATGATCTCCTCGATCCAGATGAAGCCGGCGGTGCGCGCCTGGATGGTGACGTGGGAGCGCTGGTTGTGGGCGCCGCGCTCGGAGATCTTCTTCGAACAGGGGCAGAGGCTGGTTACTGGCACCACCACCTTGATGTCGATCTCGGGCTTGCCGTTGTGGATCTCGCCGATCAGGGTGACATCATAGTCGAGCAGACTCTGCACCTTGGAGACTGGCGCAGTTTTGTTGATGAAGAAGGGGAAGTTCATCTCGATGTGGCCCGACTCCGCCTCCAGCCGCTCTGCCATCTCCGTCAGCATATCTTTGAACGACTCCACCGTGATCTCGTAGTCGTGGCTGTTGAGGATCTCCACGAAGCGCGACATGTGGGTGCCCTTAAAATTGTGAGGCAGGTCAACATACATGTTGAAGTTGGCGATGGTGTGCTGCTCGCCCTCGCTGCGGTCCTTGATACGCACCGGATGGCGGATGTCCTTGATGCCCACCTTGTTGATGGCGATCTGGCGGGTGTCGGCGCTGCTCTGAACGTCGGCGATTTGAGACGAAGCGGTGCTAATATTTTCAGCCATGTAAAAGATCCTGCCAGGCGACGGGCGTGGGCGTTGTAATCGGGCAAAGATGATGCGCCTGCATCATCGTCCAGTGGACGGTCAGCAACAACCGATGAAACCTCGGGTTATTTCGGCACAGGGCCGCTCGGTGCGTGTCAGCGCGAAAACGCGCGATTATCCCAACGGATGCCCGCCGGCGCAAGTAGGGGAGGGGCGTCTCACTCATCCACCGGCGCCAGCATCTCCTAACCCGCCAAGCCTCCCTGGCAGCTGTGGTTCAGTAATCCCGCCCGATGATGTAGTCGGCGAGCCAGCGCAGCGGGTCGGCCTTGCTGTCGAAACCTGCGAGGGAGCGGTGGGCGTCGGCCTGCAGTTCGGCGGCCTTTTCGCGGGCACCGTTGAGGCCGAGTAGGGCGGGGTAGGTGGGTTTATCCTGGGCCTGGTCCTTGCCCTGGGTCTTGCCGAGGGTTTCGGTATCGCCCTCCACGTCGAGGATGTCGTCGCGAATCTGGAAGGCGAGGCCGACGCATTTGGCGTAGTGGTCGAGCTGGTGTGCCTGTTCCGGCTCCAGGCGGGGCGCCAGCAGGCTGGCCGTATTGACGCTGGCGCGGATCAGCGCGCCGGTCTTGTGGATGTGCAGGTTCTCCAGCTCCGCCAGAGAAAGTTCCTGGCCGACTGCGTTGAGGTCAAGGGCCTGGCCGCCGCACATGCCGCGGGAGCCGCTGGCGCGGCTCAGGGTCTCGATCATCTCCAGGCGGGTCTTGGCACTGGCGTGCAGGTTGCCGCTGGTGCAGATGATCTGGAACGCCTGGGTCTGCAGCGCATCGCCGACCAGGATCGCGGTGGCCTCGTCGTAGGCCTTATGGCAGGTGGGGCGGCCTCGGCGCAGCTCGTCGTCGTCCATTGCCGGCAGGTCGTCGTGCACCAGCGAGTAGGCGTGGATCATTTCTACTGCGCAGGCGGCGGTGTCGAGCTGGTTGATCTCTACGCCGAGCGCCTGACCGGTGGCGTAGGTGAGAATCGGGCGGATGCGTTTGCCGCCGCCAAGCACCGCGTAGCGCATCGCCTGATGGAGGCGAGCGGGGGATGTGCTCTCGGCAGGCAGGCTCTTATCCAGCGCATGTTCTACCCGATTTTGGCAGAACAGCATGAACTCCCTCAAGGCGGTGTTACTGCTCACGTTCGAAAGGCTCCGTTGCGCCGCTCTCGTTGCTGAGGATTCTGACCTTCTGCTCTGCATCATCGAGGGCCTTCTGGCAGTTGCGGGTCAGCTCCACGCCCCGCTCGAAGGTCTTCAGCGACTCCTCCAGCGGCAGTTCGCCACTCTCCAGGGTCTCGACCAGGGATTCGAGTTCGGCGAGCGCCTCTTCGAAGGGGGGGGTCTTTTTTCTTCTCGGCACAGCTGTTTACTAGTAGTTGGGGTGGCGTAAAGCTACCCCAGGCAGTTTGTGCCGGTCAATGGGGGCTGCTCGCATGAGCAGGGTGGGATGTGTAGAATTCTGGTCAGGTTTCTGTAAACGATAAGGTTTATCAAACAGTTGAATTGTCTCCATGAGTGCTAGCTACGACGCCTCGGCGATTGAGGTCCTGAGTGGCCTGGACCCGGTCCGCAAACGACCGGGCATGTATACCGACACCAGCCGCCCCAACCATCTGGCGCAGGAGGTGATCGACAACAGCGTGGATGAGGCAGTCGCCGGCTACGCCAGCAGCATCGAGGTCAGCCTGTTCAAGGATGGTTCGCTGCAGGTAATTGATGACGGCCGTGGCATGCCGGTGGATATCCACCCCAAGCAGGGGTTGCCCGGGGTCGAGGTGATCCTCACCAAGCTGCATGCCGGCGGCAAGTTTTCCAACAAGAGTTACCGCTTCTCCGGCGGGCTGCATGGTGTTGGCGTGTCGGTGGTGAATGCGCTCTCCAAGCACCTGGAGGTGTGGGTGCGGCGTGGCGGTCAAGAATACAACATCGCTTTTGCTGGCGGCAACAAGGTGTCGGAGTTGGAGGCGATCGGCAAGGTCGGGCGCAACAATACCGGCACCCGAGTGCGCTTCTGGCCCGACCCCAGCTACTTCGATAGCGCTAAGTTTTCGCTGCGTCGGCTGCGTCATGTGTTGCGCGCCAAGGCGGTGCTCTGCCCGGGGCTGAAGGTCAGCTTCTTCGATGAGTCGTCGGGCGAGCGCGATGAGTGGTTCTACGAGGATGGTCTGAGAGACTACCTGCTCGATGCGCTGCGTGGCACTGAATGGCTGCCCCAGGAGGCGTTTGTCGGGCAGATGGAGGGGAATCGTGAGGCGGTCTCCTGGGCGGTCGTCTGGCTGCAGGAGAGCGGTGGTGTTGAGGTGGTCACCGAGAGCTATGTCAACCTGATCCCCACCACCCTCGGTGGTACCCACGTCAACGGCCTGCGCAGCGGTCTGACCGATGCGGTGCGCGAGTTCTGCGAGTTCCGTAATCTGCTGCCGCGGGGTGTCAAACTGACCCCCGACGACGTCTGGAGCCGGGTCAGCTACGTGCTCTCGGCCAAGCTGGACGATCCACAGTTCTCCGGCCAGACCAAGGAGCGCCTCTCCTCGCGGGAGTGTGCAGCGTTTGTCTCCGGAGTGGTGAAGGACACCTTCAGTCTCTGGCTCAACCAGCATACCGATGTCGCTGAACGCATCGCGGAGATGGCGATCGACGCCGCCCAGTCGCGGATGCGCGCCGGACGCAAAGTAAAGCGCAAGAAGGTCACCCAGGGGCCGGCGCTGCCGGGCAAGCTGGCCGACTGCAGTGCGGTTGATCCGAGTCGCACTGAGCTGTTTCTGGTGGAGGGTGACTCTGCCGGCGGCTCGGCAAAGCAGGCGCGGGATCGGGAGTTCCAGGCGATCATGCCGCTGCGCGGCAAGATCCTCAACACCTGGGAGGTCGACTCCGCCGAGGTGCTCGCCTCCCAGGAGGTGCACGATATCTCGGTGGCGGTCGGCGTTGAGCCGGGCAGCGATGATCTCTCCAAGCTACGCTTTGGCAAGATCTGCATCCTTGCCGATGCGGACTCCGATGGCCTGCACATCGCCACCCTGCTGTGCGCCTTGTTTCTGCGCCACTTCAGGAAACTTGTGCTACAGGGTCATGTCTATGTGGCAATGCCTCCGCTCTACCGTATCGATGTCGGTAAGCAGGTCTTCTATGCTTTGGATGACAGTGAGAAGCAGGGCGTGCTTGACCGGATCGAGGCGGAGAAAATCCGCGGTAAGGTCAATGTACAGAGATTCAAAGGACTGGGTGAGATGAATCCCCCGCAGTTGCGGGAGACAACTATCCATCCGGATACGCGACGGCTTGTCCAGCTCACCATTGAGGCGGGTGACGACAGTAGCCGTGTGATGGATATGATGCTGGCGAAGAAGCGGGCCGCAGACCGCAAGCGCTGGCTGCAGGAAAAGGGGGATCTGGCAGAGCTTTAGAAAAAATAAGATCGGGAGATGGGAGATGCGAAATAACTATAAAAAGTGGTGGTTGATGTTGAGTGTGTCGATAGTGACGGGAGGGGCAATGGCTGAAACTGCCCCGGTTGTTCGTCAGGACTCTTCGGCGCTTGGTGAACTGCCGTGGTTGGCTCAGGAAACGAAAAAACTACTGGATGGAGCAGACTTGCGACTGCTGCAGAAATCGGCCGCCAGGATGAAAAAGATGGCGCCGCGGCTGCGCATCCAGTTGAGGGGGTTGCACGGACTTGAAGCCAGAAAATTCGACAGTTCCGGCCTCGAGCGCCAGATGAGCAAGGCGCAGCAGGTCCTCGGGCAGCTGCTTGCTCTTTACCTGAAGGAGCCGGTCAATCCGCTGCGCTCCCATCTGCTGGTCGATAACCTTCGGCGGCAGTATCAGCGTTTTACCAGGGAGCTAAAGACGCTCGAAGCCTGGGTGGATGACCAGCACTACAAGGTGGTTGATCAGGATGAGGCAGCGCGTAAACTGCTGCACAAACATGACAATCTGATCAGGCAGTTGATCGAATACTCTGAGGTGCTGGCCAATGCGGTGGACACAGCGCTGGGCAAGGCCCTGGAGAGTGACGCCTGAAACGATCCGATATCTTTGGGAGAAGTTGATGCAAAGATATGTTCTCTGGGGCGTGATTCTGCTGTTGGGCGGCGCACTGTTGTTGGTTGGTCTGTTCTGGAATCCGGCTGGCCAGGAGCCACCCAAACACCAGGTGTTGTCGCTGCAGGCAAAACCCACCGGTGGTGACTTTACGCTGGTCTCGGCCAATGGCCCGCTCTCGCTGAGTGATCTACATGGGCAGGTGGTAGTACTCTATTTTGGCTACACCTGGTGCCCCGATATCTGCCCAACGAGTCTGGGTATGCTGTCGATGGCGCTCAACGAACTGAACGAGGCGGAGCAGGAAGGGCTGCAGGTGCTCTTCATCAGTGTCGATCCGGAGCGGGATAGCATAGAGCGCCTTGAAGAGTACAGTCACTATTTTCACCCGAAGATCCTTGGTGTGACCGGCTCGGCCGAGGTGCTGGCCGATGTGGCAAAAAAATATGGCGCGGCCTATCGCCGGGTCGAACAGCCTTCAGAGACCAACTATGTGGTGGATCACTCGGCCGATCTCTATCTGATCGATCGCCAGGGGGTGCTGCGCGAGACGCTCTCTCACGGCACTGAGCCGGAGGCCATCCTGGCCGCCCTGCGACGTTTGCTCTGATCTGGTTTCCATCCAGAAACCTGGGAATAAACGCTGAGCACGCTGAGGCCTTTGCGTTTAACAGAGGCGTTTCTGGACGAGTCATAATCTAGCTTAGGGGTAGAGCCGCGGTCAGGAGAAGGTGAGACTGAAGCCGGCCGCCTGCAGATAGTTGGCCTCTTGCTTCAGCTCCAGACGGGTCAATGGGTGCGAGGCCAGCCAGCCTGCAGGGAACTCCAGGGTGAGAGATAAGCCGTTCACATCCAGCAGTGCCTGCGGTTTGGCGACTGGCGAGCGGGAGCGGTGCATCAGCACCGCCAGGCGTAGCAGCACACAGAGCTGCTTGGTGCAGAGTACCACCTCCTGCGGCAGGGCCTCGAATACCGAGGTCGGGAACTTGCGACGATGGCCGCGCACCATCGCCGCCAGTACCCGCTGCTCCTGGCGGGTAAAGCCGGATAGATCGGAGTTTTCCAGCAGGTAGGAGCCGTGTTTTTGGAACTGGCTGTGGGAGACGGTGAGCCCCACCTCATGCAGCTGGGCCGCCCAGCTGAGCATCGATGAGTAGCGCGAATCGAGCATCTTCCAGGGGCGGATCACTTGGTGATAGAGCGCTAGTGCAGTGCTTTCCACCCGCTGTGCCTGTTCCTGATCCACGTTGTAACGCTTGCTGAGGGATCTGACGGTACGCTCGCGGGCATCTTCCTGGCGGCTGCGGCCGATCATGTCGTAGATCAGACCTTCGCGCAGTGCCTCATTTGAGACCTGCATCTGCTCGATGCCGATATGTTTGAACAGCGCGGAGAGTACCGCCACGCCGCCGGCGAAGACGGGCTTGCGTTCTTCCGATAACCCCTTCAGCTGCAGCTTGTCGAGGGAGCCCGCCTCGATCATGCGCTTGCGCAGTTTCTCCAGGGAGCGGGCGCTGATCCCTTCCTGGCTCCAGCCCTCCTCGGTGACCACCTTGCGGATCGCCTTGATGGTGCCTGAGCTGCCGACTGCGCGGCTCCAGCCAGCATCGCGAAAAAAGCTGCGTACCGGCCGGATCACCACCGCGCAGGCGAGCTCAGCCTGCTTCATGCGTTTTGAGTTGATCAGACCATCGGCAAAGTGGCTGCGGCTGATGGAGACACAGCCCATGTGCAGACTCTCGCGCCGCTCGGTGCGGAAACCCTCGCCGACGATCAGCTCGGTGCTGCCGCCGCCGATGTCGATCACCAGCTGCTTGGCCTCACCGCTGGAGGCGAGCCCGTGGGAGACACCGAGATAGATCAGTCGCGCCTCCTCACGGCCGGCGATGATCTCGATCGGATGGCCGAGCGCTTGCTGTGCGGCGGTGAGAAACGCATCGGCGCTGCTAACTTGTCGCAGGGTGTTGGTGCCGACCGCCATGACGTGTTCTGATGGCAGGCTGCCAAGGCGCTGACCAAAGCGTTCCAGGCAGGCGATGGCGCGGGCGGCCACTTCGGGGGTGAGGTGTTTGTCGTCGGTCAGACCCTCGCCGAGACGCACCATCTCGCGCATCTTGTCGATGATCTGCAGACTGCCATCGTGGACCCGGGCGACGATCATGTGGAAGCTATTGGAGCCGAGGTCGATGGCGGCGACGGTCTGTTCCTGTCCCGCTGTTTCTGCTTTTTGTTGCTGCATCAGACAGTTGGTTGCGGTGAAAAAGTGGCTTCACTCTACCGCAGCATGAGGGTATTTTCTAATCGCTGAATCAGCCCAGCTGGCGCAGCTGCTTCGGCGCCAGCAGCCACTCGATTTCACAGGTGCCCTGCTCAGGCAGCAGGTCACATCTGAGCAGGCAGACGGCACTCTTTTTTAGGTGGATAAAGCTCTCGCCACTACCGGCGGTGAGCCAGCCGATCAGCTCGGAGAGGTCAGGTTCATGACCCACCAAGCAGACCCGTGAGGCCTCATCGTGACCGGCCAGCCAGGCGGCGATGGCATCAAAGTCACCGCCTGGCGCCAATAGTGGTAGCTGCAGCGGCGTCTCCAGGCCATACCCCTCAGCCAGCAGTTGGGCGCTCTCCACAGCTCGCAGCAGCGGGCTGCTGGCGAGGGTGTCGATCTGTGGCACTACCCGCCTCAGCCCATTGATGGCGCTGCGCATGCGGCTGCGGCCCTTTTCGGTAAGTGGCCGCTGCGCGTCTGGCTGGCCTGTATGGGCAAACAGGGTGCGCTCTTCGGCGATGGCGTGTCGGATCAGGAGAATCTCCATCTCGAACTCCGGGGGTAAATGGGTGGCGCGATAATAGACAAAAACAGAGAGGATGTGGAGAGTTGTCGCGCCTGCTATAAAGAGAGCTTGATTCACTCTCTCTGCCCGCAGGTGGGCCCTTGTTGAGGATGGGGAAACGGATGAAGTTTTGTAGTCAATGCGGTACCGAGGTTGAGCGACTGATCCCTGAGGGGGATAACCGGCAGCGCCATGTCTGTCCTGAATGTCGCACTATCCACTACCAGAATCCCAAGATGGTGGTGGGTTGTATCCCGTTATGGGAGGAGCAGGTGCTGCTCTGCCGTCGCGCCATCGAACCTCGCTACGGTCTCTGGACCCTGCCCGCTGGATTCATGGAGAACGGTGAGACTGCCCAGCAAGGTGCGGCTCGGGAGACCTGGGAGGAGGCCCAGGCGCGAGTCGAGATGGGGGAACTCTATACCCTGTTCAACCTGCCGCATATCGATCAAGTCTACCTGCTGTTTCTCAGCCGTCTACAGTCACTCGACTTTGGCCCCGGCAGCGAGAGTCTGGAGGTGGCACTGTTTGATGAGTCAGAGATCCCCTGGGACGAGCTCGCCTTCCCGGTGGTAAAGGAGACTCTCAAACTCTTCTTCGCGGACCGCAGCACCGACAGTCTGCGGCTGCGCAGTGGTTCCATCCTGCGTGTTTCAGAGCATCCTCGCCGCTATCGCACCGAGGTCTTTTAAATCCGCCCGAGGGGGCATCGAAGCGTGACCCGCATCGCTTTCTATACTTGAGTGAGGCCCTTCCGCTGAGGTCAAGTAATGCATACCACCCCGTCGAACCCGCAGACCGATCAGGAAGCCCGCATCCGCCAGCATGGTGATGCGCTGCTGCAGGCCGCCGAGGCGTTTGAGCCGCACAATCCCGTCTCCCACTGGCTGCAGTCGCTGCTGAGCCGGCTGCATCAAAACCCCGATTTTCGCATTCGTGCCCTGCGTTTCGTCGATCTGCTGCCTGCGCTGCAGGATGACGCTGAGGTGGTGCGGCTGTTTGATGAGTATTTCAGCGATGCTCAGGAGTTTCCCCTGCCCAGGCTGGGCCGGCTGGCGATCCGCTCCGGTCGCCTGCTCGGGCCGCATCAGTTGGCGGCGGCGATCCGTAAGGCGATCGGTCTGCTCTCGCGGCAGTTCATGGCAGGCCGGGAGCCAACCACCATCCGCGAAAACCTGAGTGGTCTGCAGCGCCAGGGGCGTCTGGTCTCCCTCGATCTGCTGGGCGAACTCACCCTCAGCCATCGCGAGGCAGACGACTATCTCAACGGTTATCTGCAGCTGTTGGATGTGCTGAGTGTCCAGCCGGATCAGTCGCTGCAGCTGTCGTTGAAGCCCTCGTCACTGTTGCCGCGGCTGCTGCCAGAACGGGTCACGGCCAATACCGAGGTGATGGTTCAACGGCTCAGGCCGCTGCTGCTCAAGGCGCGTCGGCAGGGGGTGGCGGTGACTCTCGATATGGAGGATTCGGAGCGCCGGCCGGTGATCCTGGCACTTTTTGAGCGGCTGCTGTTTGATCCTGAGTTTTGCGACTGGGACGGCCTGGGCATCGCTCTGCAGGCCTACCTGCGGCAGGGGGGGGAGGATCTGGAACAGCTGATCGAACTGGCGGGGCGGCGCCAGATGCCATTTGCCATTCGACTAGTGCGCGGCGCCTACTGGGATCAGGAGTTGGTGAAGGCGCGGCAGAATGGTTGGCCGATCCCGGTCTGGCAACAGCAGGCTGAGACCGACCGCCACTATGAGGCCTGCCTGCAGCGGTTGCTGGCGGCTGCGCCTGGGGTCTATCCTGCCATCGCTAGCCACAATCTGCGCAGTCTGGCGCTGGGCATGGCCGAGGTGGAGCGGCTCGGGCTGGCGACTGAGCAGTTCGAGTTTCAGATGCTCTACGGTATGTCGACGTCCTACCAGCAGGCGTTGGTGAAGCTGGGCTACCGGCTGCGCACCTATCTGCCCTTCGGTGAGCCGATCCCCGGTATGGCCTATCTGGTGCGGCGGCTACTGGAGAACGCCAGCAGTCAGTCGATGGCGCGCTGGCAGGTTACGAGCGAGGATGCGGCCAGCTGTTTCGCCCCACCCAAGGTGGAGACCCGGTTGCCGGCCGAGCGGCCTGAAGCGGGTTTTCAGAACACCCCGCTGCGTAGCTGGCTGAAGCCGGATGAGTGTCAGGCGTTTCAACATGCCATCGATCAAGTCCGGGGGCAGCTTGGCCATCACTATCCGCTGCTGATCGATGGCGAGTGGCGGGACACCGCAGCGTGTATCGAGTCGTTTAACCCGGCTGATCGTGCTCAGCTGGTGGGTACCACGGCCTGTGCCAGCCAGGAAGATGCCGATCGCGCCATCCGGGCTGCCGAGGCTGCCTTTCCCTCTTGGCGTGAGCGTCCGGCAGAGAGCCGTGCTAAATTGCTGCGCAAAAGCGCAGATTTGCTGGCGCAGCGGCGTGATGAGTTTGCCGCTTGGCAGATCCTCGAGGCGGGCAAAGGCTGGCGCGAGGCCGATGCCGATGTCTGCGAGGCGATCGACTTCCTGCGTTTTTATGCCGACGAGGCGGAGCGATTGGCGGCAGGCGCCAGTGTGGAGCTGCCAGGGGAGCACAACCGCCACTTCTACCAGCCACGGGGTGTTGGGGTGGTGATCCCGCCCTGGAACTTCCCGCTGGCGATCGTCACCGGCATGCTCAGCGCCACCCTGGTGACCGGCAACTGCGCCATCCTCAAGCCCGCCTCTGATACCCCGGTGATCGCTGCTAGGCTGGTGGATCTGATGCAGCAGGCGGGCTTTCCCGCGGGTGTGATGAACTTCCTGCCTGGCCCAGGTGAGGTGGTGGGCGACTATCTGGTGCGTCATCCCGCGGTGCACCTGATCGCCTTTACCGGCTCCCAGGCGGTGGGGCAGGGGATTCTCCGACTGGCGGCCGAGCCGAGGCCGGGGCAGCGCCACATCAAGCGGGTGATCGCGGAGCTGGGTGGCAAGAATGCCATCATCGTCGATCAGAGCGCCGATCCGGATGAGGCGATCGATGGGATACTGAAGTCGGCGTTCGGTTTCCAGGGGCAGAAGTGCAGCGCTTGCTCGCGGGTGATCCTGGTGGGGGATCAATATGCGCATTTCAGCCGGCGCCTGTGCGAGGCGGCGGAGAGCCTGATCATGGCTGACCCGACCGATTCGGCGTGTGATATCGGACCGGTGATCAATGCCGCGGCAGAGTCACGCATCCAGCAGGCGATCAAACAGGGGCGACAGGCGGGGCGGTCGCTCTATCGGATGGAGAGCCGTGGCTTCGAGTCCGGTCACTATGTGGGGCCGACCCTGTTCGGCGAGGTCGATCCGAACAGCCCGCTGGCCCAGGAGGAGATCTTTGGCCCGGTGCTGGCACTGCTGCCGGCACAGGATCTGGATCAGGCCCTGGCGCTGGCCAATTCCACCCGCTATGCACTGACCGGCGGTGTCTATTCGCGCAGCCCGGCCAATCTTGAACGGGCCGCGCGGGAGTTCCGGGTCGGCAACCTCTACCTCAATCGCGGCATCACTGGCGCCTTGGTGAGCCGCCAGCCGTTTGGCGGTTTCGCCATGAGCGGCATCGGCAGCAAGGCCGGTGGCCGTGATTACCTGCTGCAGTTTATGGAGCCGCGATGCATCACCGAGAACACCCTGCGACGTGGGGTGGCGCCGCTCTCAGAGGCTCCATAGTCGGGTCGGACTCATTCAAGTAAACCGTGCTTGCCGTAGGAGGGCACCAAGCGCACGTTGTTGGCGACCAGGCCTTCATCTTTGTCACTCTGTTCGATGTAGAACTCAAGCACCGTATCCCGGTTTTTCAGCAGCTCGTCAGAGACCCCGTCGGCCAGCTCATTGACGTGGCAGAAAACGCTGGTGTAGGGGGAGTCGGGCTCGCGAGTGTCGGTGATCCAGAGATTGTCGTCGATACGCGACATGAAGCGCAGGAAGCCGTAGCCTTTGTCGGGGAACCACTTCTGGCAGACACCGCGTACGCAGGAGCCTGGCTGGCCCCACTCGTTGCGCGGTTCATAGGAGACCGGCAGCAGGTCGGGGATGAGGAAGCCGGAGTAGTAGGTGTCGACCTGGCGCTGCAGCTCGCGGGAGACGTTACGAAAGCCGATCAGCTCGACCCGGCAGCCGCGATCCTGCAATGCGGTGACAACCTGCAGGAAGTCGCCGTCGCCGGTCAACATCAGCACCAGATCGAGCTTCTCCGACTGGATCATGGCGTCCACCGCCATATCGAGGTCGGCATTCGCTTTGGTGGTGACATTGCCATCTTCGTCGGTATAGCGGCGTATATTCTTGACCAGAATTTTCCAGCCGTAGTCGCGTACCATCTGCTGGTAGGCGTAGGCGCGTTTCTGATACTCGTAGTCTTCGCTGGCCCGTTCCTGGTCAAAGGTGATGTAGGTGTTGAGGCGCAGCAGGTTGCCGCCGGAGCGCGCGGCAAAGCGGCGCAGGATGTCGTAGCGGAGCTGATAACCGCCGTTGTAACGCACATTTTCGGCGTCTACAAACACGCCAATATTGATGTTTTTCTGCAACTTAATTCACGCCTTTCTTGGTGCAACGATCGGATAAATGGCGGAGATGATAGCAGAGCCGGGGGCTGATCGTGGCTGTGGATTGCAAATTTGTGACATGTCCGGCAGCCCTATCCCGATCGCGATTTAACGATTGATCTCACTCAAAACGATTCGGTTTCACCCACTCACTGCGGTGAGCGTCTGGATGTCCTGGTACCTGGCGGCGGGCGGGGCGGAGGCGTTTGCTCTGCTGCAGGAGAACCAGGAGCTGTGGAAATCGTTCATGCCATCCCCCTACGATTTCGAGGGGTGCCAGTTCCCGGCGGAGCGGTTCCTGGCCAAGAGCGACGGGATCAAATACGCCAACCAGGTAGCGACTATGAAGGGGCAGATCAAACGCGCCCTGCCGTCGCACTATGAGTTGTTGAAGCGGATGCGTGGGTAGGCGAGTCCTAACGGGCGTTCGTAGTCTGTTCCATCACTTGCTGAGGCGAAAGCTCAGGCCCTGTCCACACCACGATCCGGTTGGCCTTGGCGCTGGCGGCCAGTTCTTTGAAGATGCGATCTTCCACCCCGGAGAGGCTGCTTTCGATCATCTACAGTGGCTGGATCAGGATGATCGGGCGGATCAGCAGGGCGCGCCAGCCAGTGTAGATCTGTCGGATCGCCTTCTGCAGGGTCTCAACCGCGGCGGAGAACTGGCCGGCCAGCAGTCTGTCGGTGGTGAAGGGGCTGACCGCATCGGCGCTGCTGATTGCCTGGCTTTCGACATCCTGGATGGTGATGCGGTTGCGATAGATTCTGATGTAGAGGGTTTGCTGTAGGGCCATGGCTACTCTGTTTCAACTTCCATATCGGCATCGGGGAGTGCGACGATGCTTTCTCCGTCGCTCAGGCCTTCAAGGATCTCCAACTGGCGGTCGTTGTGCAAGCCGATGATGACCGGCTGTCTGTGCAGCCGGCCGTGGTCGTTACGCAGCACATAGTGGGAGCCATCGGTGGCCTGCAATACACTGAAGCGGGGCAGAATCAGGGTGTTATGGCTGATACCGGTGAAAAAACGTCCCTGCAGCCTGAAGCCCACCCCCAGGATGGCCGGGACCTGATCCAGGCTGGCGATCACCCGGACCCGTTGTTGCTCCACCCCGAGGGATGAACGCTTGGTGAAGGCGGCCGGTTCGATGCGCTTGATCCGGCCGCTGATGGGATGCTCTGCTATCCCGCTGGAGAACTCAACCAGGGCCTCAGGCTCAAGCTGCATGGCATCCTCGGTGAGCAGCTCGGTAACCACCTCCAGATCGCTGAAGTTGCCGATCTCCAGCAGCGGATGTCCGGCCGGGAAGCTGCCTGGCCCCGATTCATGGCGGCGTAGCACCACCCCATCCACCGGTGCGCGCAGCTGCGCCAGCGTCAATTGATGCTCCGCCCGGGCCAGACGTGCGCGAGCCTGGTTGAGTTGCTCCACGATCACCTCCCGCGACAGCTGTTTGCGCTGCAGCCACTGCTCCACATATTTGGGCCCCAGCTGGATTGCGGTGAAGAGGGTGTTGAGGGCGGCGCGGATGAACTCCTCCTGCTTCAGCTCGATCTGCGCGGTCTGCGCTGTCAGCACTGTATCATCCAGTTGCTGTTGCGAGACACTGCCCTCTGCGTCGAGTTCGCGGTTGCGCTGCTCGACCTTGTCGGCCCAGGCGGCCCGTACCTGTTGGCTCTCCACTTGGGCATCGGCCGCCCTGAGCGCCTCCCGTGCCGCGTCGATGGTCGCCTGCAGCTCCACGCTGAGGGTTGCTTCGATGCGGTTGAAGGCGTTGATCAGCAGCTGCTGTTGCAGCTCGGCCACTGCGGCCTTGGCCTCGACTACCGCTTGTTCAAACGGCAGCCGGTCAATCGCCACCAACTGTTCTCCTTTTTTCACCCGGTCGCCGGGCTGCAGCCTGATCGGGCCGATGCGCCCATCCAGCGGCATGCTAATCGGATAGTCTCGCGTCAGCCGGGTTTGGGCGGGTTCGGTGAAGGAGGCGCGGATCTCCCCTCTGACCGGTGTGGTGCTCTGCAGCTGTGGGCTCTGTTCGCAGCCAGCCAGCGGCAACAGCAGAACAGGCAGGACGGTGATGAGTCTTTTGGCTAACACGGTTACTCCTTGACCTTGAGGCTCTCGAGCCAGTCGAGCCGATGGATGATGAGATAGACCAGCCCCTGTGCAAGCAGCAGAAACAGCAGCATCAACAGCGCACTGATCAGCAGTGTGCCGGGTAGGACGATGGCGGGAAAACGGTAGAGTTCGGTGCTGTAGAGCAGCGATAGGCCGTGACTCAGCAATACGCCGCCATACAGCCCCAGCGCCACGCCAAGCGTGTTCAGGAGCAGGCTCTCGCCAAAAAACAGCCCGCTCACCTGCAGCGAGGAGTAGCCGATGACCCGCAGAGTGCCGATCTCCTGTTGGCGTTCGTTGAGTGACACCATCGCCGTGTTGAGCACGCTGCCGAAGGCGATCATCCCGGCGAACAGCACCATCACGAAGATCATGCTGCCCATGGTCTCACCAAAGGTGGCGTCGAGTTGTGCCAGCACCTGACGGCGCTCGCTCGCCCCCAGATAGGCGGGACGTTGTTGCAGCTGATGCTGCAGCCTCTCTCCGATGCCAGCGCCTGCGCTTTTGGCCAGCAATTGGTTTGCCAGGGGTTGCTCCCCCAGCAGACGGCTCAGGTAGGTGATATCGGCATAGGCCGCCAGCCCTAGATAGCTCTCTACCACGGCGGCCACTGTCGCTTCAGCCGGAATCCGTCGACCGATCAGTGGGCGCAGTTCAACCCGGTCGCCGGGTGCCAGCTGCAGGATCTCCGCCAGCTTGCGCCCCAGGATCAGCCCTTGGGGCGGGATTGCCACCCGCTGGCCCTGCGAGTCCAGGGGGGTGTGCAGGCGGGCATCAGGGCTCAGACCGGTGATGGCAATGCGCTTTTGCCGTGGCCCGTTCACCAGATCGCAGCTCACCAGCAATTCCGGCTCGATCAGGCTGATGCCCGGCAGTGACACGATCTCCCGGGTCGCCGCCAGCGCCACCGGGTCGCGCAGGCTGATCGTTAGATCCTGGTGGGAGAGCTGTTCAAACTCGTAACCCATCAGATGATCGAGAGCATCGATCATGCTGAAGGTGGTGAAGATCAGTGCGGTGGCGATGAGGCTGGCGAGCAGGCTGACAAAGGAGCGGAAGGGGTTGCGGAACACTGATCGCAGGATTGAGCGCCAGCGGAAGTTCAGGCGTCGCCACAGTGGATGCACCGATTCCAGCAGGATATGCCCACCTCTCTGTGGTGCGGGCGGGCGCATCGCTTCCGCCGGTTGCAGCTGGGTCGCCCGCCTCACGCCACTCAGGCTGCCGAGGGCGGCAAACAGCAGGCTGATGGCCAGACCGATCAGGGTGAGATCCCAGTAATGGCGTGCAACCAGGCCCGGTAGTTCGTAAAACCCACGGTAGATCGCCACCATCGCGGACTGTAGCCAGATCCCCAGCATGATCCCCAGTAGTCCGCCGATCGCCCCCACCGCCAGCCCATAGGCGAGATAGTGACGGATCAGTGTGCTGCGTGCGTAGCCGAGGGCGCGCAGGGTGCCGATCAGGGTGCGTTGTTGGTTGACCAGCCGGCCGATCAATACGTGTAATACCAGTGCTGCCACGCTGAGAAAGATCATCGGCATGATGCGGGACTGCACCTCCAGCCCCGTCAGCTCGTCCTGCAGGAAGCGGAATGAGGCCTGTTCGCTGAGCGGGGTGGTGAGGGTGACGCCAAACGGGTCGAGTCGTTCGGCGAGTGCCTGCAGACTGTTTTTAACCGCCGCCGGGCGTGGGTCGACGAGCTGGCCGAGCACCTGGTTGTAAGCGCCCTGCAGGTCGCTGCGCTGGCGCAGGAAAGATTCGCCCAGATAGATCACACCAAAGTTTTTCGGGTCCGGTGCGAGGCCACCGGAGGGCGAGATCAGATAGACAAACTCCGGCGACTGGGCCGTACCCACCACCAGCAGATCCTGCTGGCTTTCCAGCAGCAGGGCGCGGATGCGGTCCCCCGGCTTGAGTCCGTGAGCCGCGGCGAAGGCGTGGTTGAGGATCACCTCGGCCCGGTCCGGGCCGGAGAGGCGGCTGCCGCTGCGCAACAGCAGCTGGTTGAAGGCAGGTTCTCTTTGGTCGGGGAGGGAGATGGCCTGGCCGGTGATCGGTTGGTTGGTGCCGGGCAGATCGAGCAGCACCGGTAGGGAGATCCGACCCTCCAGCCTGATCATGCCGGGCAGGTGGGCCGCATCCGTTACCGCCCACTCCGGTGCACGCTTCAAATCGATGAGGAAGTCGCTTAGGTGATAGTCGCGGTAGTAAGCATGGCGGGCGCCGTCCATGTCACGCCAGGTGCCGGCCATGCCGATGTAGGCACCAACACCGATGGCGATGATGGAAAACAGAGTCAACAGCTGCCACTTGCGCTGCCAGAGATCACGCCGCAGTTTGCGCTGTAATACCGGGTTCACCAGGAGACCTCCTGCACCGGCACCGGATGGGGGTTCTCATGCAGTGAGTGGATGGCGCCGTCGCGGATGGTGGCGACCCGGTCGGCGATGCCGGCGATGGCGCTGTTGTGGGTGATCAGCACCAGGGTCTTGCCCAGTTCCTGCTTGAGCCGCAGCAGTAGTCCCAGTACTTGGCGGCTGGTGGCCAGATCGAGGGCGCCGGTGGGTTCGTCACAGAGCAGCAGCCGCGGATTACCTGCCAGGGCGCGGGCGATCGCCACCCGCTGCTGCTGGCCGCCACTCAGCTGTGATGGGAAGTGTTCCTGATAGTCACTCAGTCCGACCAGCGCCAGGGCCTGCGCCGGGTCAAGCGGATCTTGTGCGATCTCGCTGGCCACCTGCACGTTCTCCAGTGCAGTCAGCATTGGCGCAAGATTGTAGAATTGGAAGACAAAACCGACTTGATGACGTCGATATTCGGTCAGCGCCTGCTCCGAGGCCTGGGCCAGGTCAAGTTCCTGAAACAGCACCTCACCCCCGGTCGGGCGATCCATGCCGCCGATCAGATTCAGCAGGGTACTTTTGCCTGAGCCGCTGGGGCCAACGATCACCAGAAACTCGCCGTCGTAGATCTCCAAGGAGGCGTCGCGCAAGGCGGGTACCTGCACGTCCCCCATGCTGAAGATGCGGCTTGCGCCTCTAACCGAAAGCAAGATCTTTTGGTGCATTAGGAAAATGGTCTATCCCTTTGTGAAGAGTAAACGTTTTCATTCCTCTATTGTTCTATAGTTGCTTCGTCGCCGTAACCGAACAAGGAACATGCATGTCAGACCAGACACTTCGATTTGCGCAGCTCTCCGATGCTGGGGCGGCGCTGCTCACTCCTACCCAACAGGATAGCTGCACTCTGGTGATCTTCGGCGGTGCCGGGGATCTAACTCGGCGCAAGCTGATGCCAGCGCTCTATAATCTGCTGCGTGAGGGGGCGCTGGATGAGCGGTTTGCGGTGATCGGTCTGAGCCGCCGGGAGCAGGATGGTGATGGCTATCGCGAGCTGCTGAAACAGGCGCTGGCTGAACATACCCGGGAGCCGCTGCAGGAGCCGGAGTGGGTAGTCTTTGCTGAGCGCATTCACTACCTCAGCGCCAATTTTGAAGACCCTGAAGGCTATCGTGCGCTGCGCGACCGGCTTGAACAGCTGGAGGCCGCTGGCGGCAGCGCCAACCGGCTCTTCTATCTGGCCACGCCCCCATCTGCCGCGCCGATTATCCTGCATCGCTTGCAGGAGGCGGGGCTGATCAACACCAGCGGCAGCAGCAGCCCCTGGAGCCGGGTGATTATGGAGAAACCCTATGGCCGGGATTTGGATTCGGCGCAGGAGCTGAATCGGATTGTCGGCGAGGTGCTGGGGGAGGATCAGGTCTACCGCATCGACCACTACCTGGGCAAGGAGACGGTGCAGAATATCCTGGTGGCGCGTTTCGGCAACACCATCTTTGAACCACTCTGGAACCGCAAATATGTCGACCACATCCAGATCACTGCCGCCGAGGCGATCGGGGTCGAGGGGCGAGGCCGCTTCTACGACCAGACCGGGGTGATCCGCGACATGGTGCAGAGCCACCTGCTGCAGGTGCTCTCGCTCTGCACCATGGAGGCGCCGCTCTCCTTCGCCGCGGACGATATCCGCGACAAGCGGGTGGAGGTGCTGCGCTCGCTGCGCCAGATCACCGGCAGCCAGGTGTTCGAGGATGTGATCTTCGGTCAGTACCGTGGCTACCGGGACGAGGCGAACGTCGCTGCTGACTCGCGCACCCCGACCTATACCGCGATGAAGTGCTTCATCGACAATTGGCGCTGGCAGGGGGTGCCCTTCTTTCTGCGCGTTGGCAAGCAGCTGCGGGCGCGCATGACCGAGGTCTCGGTGGTGTTCCGCCCGGTGCCGCTCTGCCTGTTCGGCCGGGATGAAGTGTGTCAGCAGCTCGAGTCGAACGTGCTTACCATCCGCATCCAGCCCGATGAGGGGATTGACCTGAAGATCGTCAGCAAGCGACCGGGGGATAGTCTGGATGTGCGTTCGGTGGTGATGGATTTCAGTTACTCAGAGACCTTCAAGCGGCCGATCAAAGAGGCCTACGAGCGGCTGCTGCTGGATGCAATCCGCGGCGATGCGACCCTGTTTGCCCGGCGCGACGAGGTGGAGCATGCCTGGCGCTTCGTCTCACCAATTCTCAAGGCGTGGGAGGATGCACAGCGTATCGGGCCACTCTTCTACGCCGAGGGCAGTGATGGCCCGATGGAGGCGGAGCGACTAATGCGCCGCTACGATAGGCGTTGGCGGGAGATCGGCTGATGGGGAGGCGACGGATTATTGTCGATGCCGCCGACTACGATCGGGTCGCTGCGGAGTGGATCGAGGCGCGGGTCGAGCAGAGCTTGCAACAGGCAGAGCGCTGTCACCTGATGCTTGCTGGCGGTGGCACGCCGCTCTCGGTCTACCGGCTGCTGGCCGAACGAGACCGGCTGCCCTGGATACGTCTGACCCTCTTTTTTGGCGATGAGCGCTGCGTGCCGCCGGAGCATCAGGCGAGCAATTACCGGGCAGTGAAGGCGGCGCTGTTTCCTCATGGCAAGCCGGATGAGCTGATCCTCTATCGCATGCGCGGTGAGGATGAACCGGAGCAAGCTGCCCGTGACTACGAAGGCGTGCTGCCGGCCCAGCTCGACATCTTGCTGCTGGGGATCGGGGAGGATGGCCACACCGCCTCGCTGTTCCCCGGCTCACCGGCGCTGCAGGAGTGGCAGCGGCGGGTAGTGACAGTGGTTGGCAGTAAACCGCCACCACGGCGTTTGAGCGTGACCCCGGCGGTGATCCGCGCGGCCCGCCATCTGCTGATGTTGGCGAAGGGGGAGAGCAAGGCCGAGGCCGTGCGTCGCGCGTTGCAGGAGGGCGATGTGCCGTCGGCTCTGGCCGATACTGGTGACTGGTTGATGGACCGGGGAGCGGCACAGGCGCTCCCTGCAGAAGAGTGAATGTACAAGGGGCAGCTCTGCCCAACGGGAGTGACAGGTAATGGCGTATCAGATAGGGCTGGTTGGGTTAGGGGTGATGGGCAGCAGCCTGGCACTCAATATCGAGGATTCGGGTTATGGCGTGGCGGTCTGGGGTCGCCACCCAGAGACGATCGACGCATTCTTGGCGCAGCAGCCGGGCAAGGTATTTGGCGGGGAGGCTGATCTGGCCGGTTTTGCCGCGATGCTGGAACGCCCGCGCCGCATTTTGCTGATGATCAAGGCGGGTGAGCCGGTGGATCAGATGATCGAGCGGCTGCTGCCGTACCTGGAACCGGGGGATATCCTGATCGACGGTGGTAACTCCTGGTTTGAGGATACCCGGCGGCGTGAGGCTGCGTTGCGCGAAAAGGGTATCCACTTTGTCGGCATGGGGGTCTCCGGCGGCGAGGAGGGGGCGCGTCGTGGTCCCTCACTGATGCCGGGTGGCTCTGCTGAAGCCTATGCCGCCCTCGGGGAGATCCTGCAGGCGATCGCGGCCAAGACCGAAGCGGGGGCCTGTGTCACCCATGTGGGGGGTGACGGCGCTGGCCACTTCGTGAAGATGGTGCATAACGGCATCGAGTATGCCGACATGCAGTTGCTGGCGGAGGCCTATGACTTGATGAAGCGCGGCTTGGGGCTCTCCACCGATGCCATGGCCGAGGT
The DNA here is from genome assembly GCF_001443665.1 of endosymbiont of Ridgeia piscesae. Taxonomy (NCBI): domain Bacteria; kingdom Pseudomonadati; phylum Pseudomonadota; class Gammaproteobacteria; species endosymbiont of Ridgeia piscesae. The sequence continues at coordinate 43,812 of NZ_KQ557138.1, forward strand.
GTTCGAACAGTGGAACCAGGGGCCGATGGAATCGTTTCTGGTAGAACTCACTGCCCGGGTGCTGCGGGTGCAGGATGAGGAGAGTGGTGGGCCGCTGGTGGAACAGATCCTCGACAAGGCGGGACAGAAGGGCACTGGCTGCTGGACCGTGCAGGCGGCGCTGGAGCAGGGGGTAGCGGTGCCCAGCATCGCCGCAGCGGTGGATGCCAGGGTGCTGTCGGCGGCCAAGGCGCAACGGGAGCATGCGGCACATCGGTTGCAGGGCCCCGAGACGTCATCCATCACCGACCGCGAGGCCTTTGTGGCGGATCTGCACGGCGCCATCTACGCTTCACGCATCGCCGCCTATGCCCAAGGGCTGGCGCTTATCAGCAGTGCCTCAGAGCGCTACGGCTGGGGGGTCGATCTGGCTGAGGTGGCGCGTATCTGGAAGGGCGGCTGCATCATCCGCGCACGGCTGCTCGATGCGATCCGTGATGCCTACTCCGATCAGCAGCCCGCCAACCTGATGCTGGCGGGGGATCTCAGCCTGCAGCTGCAGGGGGTGCAGGGGGCTTGGCGGCGGGTGGTCGGTCAGGCCGCTGGTAACGGTATCCCGGTGCCGGTGCTGAGCGCCTCGTTGGGCTACTTCGACAGCTACCGCACCGCACGGCTACCGCAGAACCTGATCCAGGCCCAGCGCGATGCCTTTGGCGCTCACACCTATGAACGCATCGACCAGCCGGAGCGGGGGGCGATCCATAGTGAGTGGTAGCGGCGTGTCTCCAAGGCATAGTGATAAAATCGCTATCCTGTTTTTCATCTTTTAAGTAGATATCTTGCACACACGGATCATTGCTCGCGTTTCGGGGGCCCTGGCAATTATTTTCGGACTCTCCCTGTGTGGCCCCTTGGGCGTCGCTATCTGGTACCAGGAAGCCGAGCTGACGAATTTTCTGATACCCATGCTTGGCACTCTGGCCTTGGGTGGGCTGTTGTGGTTGGTAGGTGGCCGCAGTCGTATCCGGCTAAGCAACCGGGATGGCTATATTATTGTCTCTGCCTTTTGGGTGTTGCTTAGCCTGCTTGGTACCTGGCCTCTGATCCTGAGCGTCCACCTCGGGCTGGTGGATGCGCTGTTTGAGTCGACCTCAGCGGTAACAACGACTGGCGCCACGGTGATCACCGGGCTGGATGATCTGCCCAAGTCTATCCTCTTCTACCGCCAACAGTTGCAGTGGCTGGGGGGTATGGGGCTGATTGTGCTCGGCGTGGCAGTGCTGCCGATGTTGGGCATCGGTGGCATGCAGCTGTACCGTGCCGAGGCTCCTGGCCCGATGAAGGAGGAGAAGCTCACGCCCCGGCTGGCAGATACTGCGCGCGCGCTCTGGACGATCTATCTGGGGCTGACCATCAGCTGTGCCATTGCCTACTGGCTGGCGGGCATGACCCCTTTTGATGCCATTGCCCATAGCTTCTCCACCGTTTCTACCGGCGGTTTCTCTACCCATGACGCCAGTCTGGGTTTCTATGCCAGTCCGGCGATTGAGGCGGTAGCCATTTTTTTCATGGTGTTGGCTGCGATCAATTTCGGGGTCCACTATTTTGCATGGCACAACCGAAACCTACGCCAATATCTGACGGACATCGAATCACGCAGCTTTCTGCTGTTTGTATTGCTGATGGTATTGCTGGTCGGCCTGACCCTCAGGCTAGAGGGCAATTATGAACAGCTCCCATCCAGCCTGCGAGATGCCACCTTTGAGGTGGTCTCGGTAGTCACCAGCACCGGCTTCGGCACGGTTGACTTTGCCCACTGGCCCGATTTTTTGCCGGTGCTGCTGATCTTTATCAGCTTCGTGGGAGGTTGTGGTGGGTCTACCGCTGGTGGAATCAAGGTGATGCGGGTGCTGCTGCTGGTGAAGCAGGGACAGCATGAGATCCGCCGTCTTATCCACCCCAACGCGATCCTGCCGGTGCGGATCGGCCAGCGGGTGGTCGAGCCACGGTTGATGCAGAGCGTGTGGGGCTTCTTCGCCTTCTATGTCGCCACTTTCGGGGGCTTGATGCTGGTCATGATACACGCCGGCCTGGACCAGGTCTCTGCCTACTCCGCGGTCGCCACCAGTATGAACAATCTGGGGCCGGGGCTGGGTGAGGTGGCGTACAATTTCCAGAGTGTCAGCTCGATGGGCAAGTTGGTGGCGGTGATCGCGATGCTGTTGGGTCGGCTGGAAATCTTCACCATCCTGGTGCTGCTCTCTCCAGGCTTCTGGCGAAAATAATCGGTGGCCCCGCCTGGGCGCATCTTTTCTGCATCCAAACCGAGAAGTACGGCGTAAAGGCTGACACATTGTTTCGCAAACGGAATCGTTATGGATAAGAAAAAGATCATCCTGTTGGCGCTGCTTCTGGCTCTGATCGCGGCCTTCTTTGTCTTCGACCTGGGCAGTTATCTGACCCTGGAGAACCTCAAGCAGCAGCGCGATGGCCTGCAACAGTGGCGCGATCAGGCGCCGTTGCTCAGCTCCCTGGGGTTCTTTCTGGTCTATGTGCTGGTGACCGCCCTGTCGCTGCCAGGCGCGACGGTGATGACCCTGGCGATCGGCGCGATCTTTGGCCTGGTGTGGGGCTTCGTGCTGGTCTCCTTCGCCTCCACCATTGGCGCGACCCTGGCCTTCCTGGTGGCCCGCTTTCTGTTCCGCGATGCGGTGCAGCAGCGTTTTGGCGATCGGCTGCAGTCGATCAACGCGGGCATGGCGAAGGATGGCGCACTCTATCTCTTCAGCCTGCGGCTGGTGCCGCTGTTTCCCTTCTTTGTGATCAACCTGGTGTTGGGGCTAACGCCGATCCGCACCTGGACCTACTACTGGGTGAGCCAGCTGGGGATGCTCGCCGGCACCCTGGTCTATGTCAACGCTGGCACCCAGCTGGCGGGGCTCGATTCGCTCTCCGGCATCCTTTCACCGGCGCTGATCGGCTCCTTTGTCTTGCTCGGGATCTTCCCGCTGATCGCCAAGCGGATCGTCACCCTGATCAAGCGCCGGCGTGCCTTGGCGGGCTGGAACAGACCCAGATCTTTCGATCGCAATCTGGTGGTGATCGGCGGCGGCTCCGCCGGGCTGGTCTCCGCCTATATCGCTGCGGCGGTGAAGGCGAAGGTGAGCCTGATTGAGAAACACAAGATGGGCGGCGACTGCCTTAACACCGGCTGCGTGCCCTCCAAGGCGTTGATCCGCTCCTCGCGTCTGCTCGCCCAGAGCCGTCGCGCCCAGGAGTGGGGGTTCGACTCGATGGATGTAAAGTTCGACTTCGGCCGGGTGATGGAGCGGGTGCAGCGGGTGGTGAAACAGGTGGAGCCACACGACTCGGTGAAGCGCTACAGCCGCCTCGGTGTCGATGTGATCGAGGGTGAGGCGCGTATCACCTCGCCCTACACGGTGGAGGTGGACGGTCGGGAGCTGACTACCCGCAACATCATTGTTGCTACCGGCGCGCGCCCTTTTGTGCCGCCGATCCCCGGCCTGGATCAGATCGACTACCTGACCTCCGACAACCTCTGGCAGTTGCGTGAGCTGCCGCAGCGTCTGTTGGTACTGGGCGGCGGGCCGATCGGCTGCGAGCTCTCTCAGGCCTTCGCCCGCTTCGGCGCCAAGGTGACGATGGTGGAGATGGCGCCGCGGCTGATGATGCGTGAGGATGAAGACGTGGCTGCGCTGGTGCAGGCGCGCTTCGAGGAGGAGGGGATCGAGGTGCTGGCCGGACATCGCGCCACCGAGTTTCTGATCGAGGATGGCGAAAAGCGGCTCCGGTGTGATCGTGACGGCGATGCGGTGATCGTCCCCTTCGATCAGGTGCTGGTGGCGGTGGGGCGGCGTCCCAATACCAGCGGTTTTGGTCTGGAGGAGCTGGGGCTGCCGCTCAATCCCAACGGCACTATCCAGGTCGACGACTATCTGCAGAGCCCGATCCCCAGCATCTACGCCTGCGGTGATGTGGCCGGTCCCTATCAATTCACCCACACCGCCGCCCACCAGGCCTGGTATGCGGCGGTCAACTCACTGTTTGGCGGATTTCGCCGCTTTCGGGTCGATTACTCAGTGATCCCCTTCGCCACCTTCACCGATCCGGAGGTGGCGCGGGTCGGGCTCAACGAGCAGGAGGCGCAGCAGCAGGGGGTGAGCTATGAGGTGACCCGTTTCGATCTATCGGAGCTGGACCGGGCGATCGCTGAGGGGGAGGCCCATGGCATGGTCAAGGTGCTGACGGTGCCGGGCAAGGACCGTATCCTCGGCGCCACCATCGTCGGTGAGAATGCCGGTGAGCTGATCGGCGAGTTCACCGCGGCGATGAAACCCGGCTTTGGATTCAACAAGATCCTCGGCACCATCCACATCTATCCGACCCTGCTTGAGGCCAATAAATATGCCGCCGGTGAGTGGAAGCGGGCCCATGCACCGCAAAAGCTGCTTGAGTGGGTGGGGCGTTTCCATGCCTGGCGGCGGGGATGATATCGGCCAGATAGCCATCCCTATAGGGTGAGTGTAACTAAACTCATCTTTACCCCGGTTGGGCTAGCGCTGTAGATGGGTATCGCCCCACCCATCTACAGAGATGCAATCTATTTGATTGCCGGCTGAAGGCGCCTTAATAGAAGCGTTCTTCGCCCTCAGGCCGGTCCTTGAAGCGCCGGTGCAGCCAGAAGTAGTCGGCGGGGGATTCCCGCGCCCAGCGCTCGAAGGTCTGGTTGATGCGGGTGGTGTCTTCCAATGGATCACCAGAGGGGATCTCGGGGATCGGCTCGAAGCGGATCTGGTAGCCGCTCAGGTCGGGTTTACGCCGGCAGTAGTAGGCGACGACCTGGGCCTGCCCCATCTGTGCGAGGCGGGAGGTGGCGGAGTTGGTGGCGGCGGGGATGCCGAAGAAATCGACAAACAGGCTGTATTTGTGGCCGTAGTTCTGATCCGGGGCATACCAGAGCAGCCGTCCCTGGCGCAGCTGCCGGATCATCTCGCGCACGTTATCCCTGGCGATCATCACCGCGCCTTGGCCGGTGCGTCCGTTGATGATCTGCTGGTCGATGATTGGGTTTTGGTTAGGACGGTAGACACAGTACGGCTTGGGGAAGTAGCGCATGAGAAAGCGGGCGCCTATCTCCAGGGTGGTGAAGTGTGCGGTGAGCAGAATCACCCCCTGACCAGCATCGAGCCGCTTCTGCAGCTCTTCCAGGCCATGAAACTCCACCCGTTGGCTGAGTGATTTGCCATCGTCCCACCAGGCCATCAGGGTCTCCATCAACCCCATGCCGAGGGATTCAAAGTGCTGTTTGAGCAACAGCTGCTGGGCCTGCGGGTCGAGTTCCGGGAAGCAGAGCTCTAGATTGATGCGGGCGATCCGCGCGCGCCGTGACGCCAGCCGCAGCACCAGTCGCCCGAGTGCTCGCCCCAGCGCCATACGCGGCCGGTAGGGCAGTAGCCAGGCGAGCCGCAGCAGGCCGATGCCGATCCAGCTCGGCCAATGGCGGGGGGCGAAGAGGTTGGGTTGTGTTGTGCTGTCGGCCACGCTGTCTCCTTTGGCTGTGCTGCATCTTGTTGGCCAATATGGTACGTGATTTGTGTGGCCTGGAGGTGGCCGGCCTTGGATGAACCGCCAAACCACACTAGAGTATGGCCCTATCAGGTGGGGGGATCACAGATGCAGGCGTTTATCGAGGCCCATGAGGTCACTATCCGGTTGGGCTGTTTCTTCGGCATCTTTGCCCTCATGGCGGGTTGGGAGCTGATTGCCCCGCGCCGTGCGCTCAGCGTCCCAAAACTGTTGCGCTGGGCCAATAATTTGGGTCTGGTGGCGCTCAATACTCTGCTGTTGCGACTGCTGTTTCCGGCTGCGGCGGTAGGCGTGGCGGCAGTGGCGGCGGAACAGGACTGGGGCCTGCTGAACCACTACCAGGTTGGCTTCTGGCCAGCGCTGTTGATCGCGGTGATCGCGATGGATTTTGTGATCTGGCTGCAGCATGTGATGGTGCATGCGGTGCCGCTGCTGTGGCGGCTGCACCGGGTCCACCATGCCGATCTTGATTACGATGTCACCACCGGGGCGCGCTTTCACCCGATCGAGATCATCCTCTCGATGCTGATCAAGTTTGCCACCATCCTGCTGCTGGGGCCGCCGGTGGTGGCAGTGATCCTGTTCGAGGTGATCCTCAATGGCATGGCGATGTTTAACCACGGCAATGTGAAGCTACCTGAGGCGCTCGACCGCACCCTGCGGAGCTTGCTGGTGACCCCCGACATGCACCGGGTTCACCACTCGGTGGAAGATGACGAGGCCAACTCCAACTTTGGCTTCAACCTCTCGATCTGGGACCGGCTGTTTGGTACCTATCGGCAGCAGCCACGGGCGGGGCATGAGGGGATGAGCATCGGCATCCACCACTTCCGTGACGCGCAGCAGGTGGATCGGCTGCCAGGCATGCTGCTGCTGCCCTTTATCGGGCAGATCAGCGGCTACGCCATCAACCGCCGCCAGTGGCAGGACAAGGAGAGTTAGCGCCTGTCGTCCTCTTTCCACTCGCCGGCCTGGCGGGTTGAGACTCATCATTGCACCGCGCATGCAAGTGTGCTGAATTGTTGCGCCACTGGCGGCACGGGGTAATTCCCTGCTGTCAGTTCGATTGATTACGATAGGAACACAAAGCTATGAGGATCTCGCTGAAGCCTGGCCTCGCGCTGCTGCTGGGGCTTAATCTCGCTGCAACTCTCCAGGCCGATCCGCTGCAGCAGGCGCTGCAGGAGCAGCGGCGCGCCGACCAAGAGGCGATCACATCGCAGCAGCGTGTCGAGCAGCTGGACGATGAGGCGCGGCATTTGCTCGAGCAGTGGCGCCAGGCGTCGGCGGAGCTGGAGCGGGTTGAGAGCTACAACCGCCTGCGGGAGAAACAGTTGGTCGCCCAGCAGCAGGAGCTTGAGAGCCTGGAACGGCAACAGCAGGCGCTGCAGCAGACTCGGCATGAGATCGGCCCACTCACCAGCCGCATGACTGAGGTGCTGGAGCAGTTTGTGGCGCTCGATATCCCATTTCTGCTGCAGGAGCGCCAGCAGCGGGTGCAGCAGTTGCGCGAGCTGGAGAGCCAACCTGACACTGATCTTGCAGAACGCTTTCGCCGGCTGCTGGAGGCCTATCAGATCGAGTCTGAGTATGGTCGCACTATCGAGGCCTATCAGGGGGTGCTGGAGGCGGACGGCGGCGAACGTATGGTCGACTTCCTGCGCATCGGGCGGGTTGGGCTCTTCTACCGGACCCTTGATGGCAGCCAGGCTGGTATCTGGGATGTCGCGGATAAGAGCTGGCGGGGCCTCGATGAGGATGCTGGGCGGGAGATCGACCGTGCGATCCGGGTGGCACGCAAGCAGTTGCCGCCGGACCTACTGCTGTTGCCGGTGCCTGCGGCGGAGGTGGTGCAATGAAGCGCTGGCTGTTGCTGCCACTGGCGATGTTCTGTTGTCTGCCGGCGTGGGCGGAGCTGCCTGCCAACGCCACCCTGGATGGATTGCTGGAGCAGGTGCGCGATACCCGGCTGATGCAGCGTCAGCGCCACATCGAGCGAGAGGCGCGGTTTCTGCAGCGCAGGGAGGAGCGCCAGGAGATACTTGAGTCGACGCTGCAGGCGCTGCAGGCCGCGAAGCAGAAGCGCCAGCAGCAGGATGCGCAGTTCGCTGAGAATCAACGGTTGCTGCAGCAGCGGCGTGAGTTGCTTGAGCAGGCCAGCGCTGAGCTGGGTGAGCTGTTCGGCAGCGTGCGTCAGGCGGCCTCGCAGAGTCGTGAACGCTTCGCCGACTCGCTGATCAACATCGAGAGGCCGGGTGATCTGCAGCAGTTGAAGTCGCTGGCCGAAAGCCGCGAGCTGCCCTCCATCGACAAACTGCAGAGCTTCTGGCAGCTGCTGTTCGAGCGCACCCTGGCGGCTGGCAAGGTGGTTCGCCTGCAGAGCCAGGTGATCGGCGCCGATGGGCGGGAACGCGAGCAGAGCGTGACCCGTATCGGCCCGTTCAGTGCAGTCTCCGATGGCCGCTATCTGCGCTATTTGCCGCAGAGCGGCCGGCTGGTGGAGCTGGGGCGGCAGCCGGATCACCGCTATCAACTTGTCGCCAGGCGTTTCGAAGCGGCGGGTGAGGCGGGCGGCATGATGGCCATCGATCCCTCCCGCGGTGCGATTCTGGCGCAGCTGGTGCAGACGCCGACCCTTGAGGAGCGGATTCGCCAGGGTGGGGTGATCGGCTACCTGATCATCGCCTTGGGGGTGGTCGGTCTGTTGGTAGTGATCGAGCGGTTGGCGGTGCTAGGCCTGCTCGGTCGCCGCATGAAACGACAGCTCAGGCTCGAAGCGCCAGGCGGGAATAATCCCCTGGGACGGGTGCGCCAGGCGGTTAGCGGCGAGGCCGAGGTGGATGCGGAGACCCTGCAATTGCGCCTCGACGAGGCGATCCTGAAAGAGATCCCGCGGCTGCGCCGAGGTCTGCCGTTGGTCGGCATCCTGGCTGCGGTGGCACCATTGCTGGGGTTACTCGGCACGGTTACCGGCATGATCGAGACCTTTCAGTCGATTACCCTGTTCGGCGCCGGGGATCCGCGTTTGATGTCCGGTGGCATCTCCCAGGCGCTGGTGACTACCGAACTGGGGCTGGCGGCGGCGATCCCACTGGTGCTGCTGCACAGTTTTATCTCCGGGCGCAGCAATCGGCTGATCCAGATTCTGGATGAACAGAGTGCCGCGATGGTGGCTGAACGGGCGGAGTCGAGGCATGGACCGGCTGTTTGAGTGGATGCCGATGGAGACCGCCGCCTTCCTCGACCGGGGCGGGCCGGTGCTGTGGCTGATCCTGCTGCTGTCGCTGCTGATGTGGTTGATGATCGCGCTCTGTTATTCGCATCAGTGGTGGCCAAGGGGCGGTTCGGACAATCACCGGGGTGACTATCTCGGCTTGGTCGAGGCGATGGTGCAGATTCTGCCGATGCTCGGTCTGCTGGGCACGGTGGAGGGCATGATCGATTTGTTCCATGTGATGGCGAGCCACGGCTCGGGCAATATTCGCGGCATGTCGGCAGGCATCTCCACCGCCCTAATCACCACCATGGCGGGACTGGTCAGCTCCCTCTCCGGTTTCTATTTTGTCAATGATCTGCGCCACCGGATTCTCGACCCGGGCCGCAATCGGGAGGGGGGCTGATGCGCCACCGGCATACCGAGGGTGAGACAGGCAGCGTCACCATCAATCTGACGCCGCTGATTGATATGGTCTTCATCCTGCTGATCTTTTTCATGGTGACCTCCTCTTTTGTCAAAGAGACCGGGGTGGAGGTGGACCGGCCCAGCGCAGCTACCGCGCTGCGCCAGGAGCAGGCTGCGATCCTGATTGCGGTCACCAGCAGCGGCGAAATCTGGATCGACAAGCGGCGCATCGACCCGCGTGCGGTGCGTGCCAATGTGGAGCGGTTGCGGGCCGAGAACCCTGAGGGAGCGGTAGTCATCCAGGCCGACCGACAGGCGCCTACCGGGGTGGTGATCCAAGTGCTCGATCAGGCGCGTCTTGCCGGTGCTGCCAGTGTCTCTATCGCTGCCAGCGAGGTGCCGGGGCGGTGAGATGGGGGCTGGCGCTGCTGATCGCACTGTTGGTTAATTTCGGGTTACTGAAGCTGATGCAGTCGATGGTTACCCCCGATCACCAGCGGGGCAACACGCAGCTGTCCAAAGCATTGCCGATCGACTTTGTGCGCCTGCCCCCCGAGGAACCGCCGCCGCCAGCTGAGGAGCCACCGTCTGAAGTGGAGGAGCCGACGCCTGAGCTGCCGCGGCCGATGCCTGCTGCGGCCGCGGCGAAAAATCCACAGATTGAACTGCCCTCCTGGCAGGCGCCGAATCTTGCGCTGCCGCTGGATGTAGGCAATGGTCCCTACCTGGGGGGCTTCGCGACACCGCCACCACCCCCGCTGCCGGCGGAGCCGGTGCCGCTGGTGCGGATCCCGCCACGCTATCCGCGGCGAGCCCTGCTGCGCCGCACCGAGGGCCATGTGGTGGTGCAGTTCACCATCGACCCCGATGGCGGGGTGAGCGACCCGAAAGTGGTGGAGGCCGAGCCGAAGGGTTTTTTTGAGCAGGCTGCGCTGCGCGCGATTCGCGGTTGGAAGTTCCAGCCCCAGCTGGAAAATGGCGTGGCCGTGGCGCGTTCAGCTACCCAGACAATCCGCTTCTCCCTGAAAAAATGATCAAGCTGTTACTGCTCCCTCTGCTGTTGATCGCCTTCGCCAGCGACGCCTTTGCCAAGGAGCCGCCGCCCGCTCAGCTCGCCTCCCGTCTTACCTACGAATACCTGTTTCTGGTGGAGGCACTGATGCGCCATCAGCGTTACGATGAAGCGGCACTGGAGCTTGAGGGGTTGCTGCAGCGTGTCGCGGGCAATGGCTACGAAACCGCCCTGGTACATCAGAGTTTTGGCTATGTGGAGATCGGTCGGGAGAGGTATCCGAGTGCGATCCGGCACTTCAGGGCCGCAGTGAATTCGGCGCAACTGCCCGCGGAGGTGTCGCACCAGCTAAGTTACACGCTGGTCCAGCTGCTGTTTCAGGAGGATGATGCGGCGGCCGCACTGCAGCTCTTGATCCGCTGGATGAAGTCTGAGGCAAAACCTCCGCCCCGCGTCTATCTGCTGAAGGCACAGATCCACCGTGCCCTGGATCAGATCGAGGCGGCAATCGATGATCTCGAGACGGCGATCCGGCTGAGTGATGATCCCGCAGAGTCCTGGTTTCAACTGTTGATCGGCCTCTATCTCGACGCGAAGAAGACTAAACAGGCGGTTGCCCTATTATCGAAGATGATCGTCCGCTTTCCGGCGACGGCGGCCTACTGGCGGCAACTGGCCGGGTTGCAGATGGAGCTGGGACGGGAGCGGGATGCGCTGGCGACTCTGGAGCTGGCGCATTCCAGAGACCAGCTGAAGCAGCGGGAGATCCTCTGGCTGGCGCAGCTCTACCTGCATCAAAAGATGCCGCAGCTGGCGGCGCAGCTGCTGGCGACAGGGGAGGCGGAGCAGGACCAGAAGGCACTGGAGCTGCTCGCCCAGGCCTGGGTGCTGGCACGGGAGCCGGAGAAGGCGTTGCCGGTATTCGATGCATTGGCCAAGCGCGATCAGAGTGGCCGCTGGGAGTTGCGCGGCGCGGAACAGCTGGTGGAGCTGGAGCGTTGGGATGAAGCGGCGGAACGCCTGCAACGGGCTGTAAAACAGCTGAAACGACCCAGTTACGATAACTGGGTGCTGCTGGGGGCTGTCTATATCCGCCTGAACAAATTTCCAGAGGCGCAGGCGGCATTCACTCGGGCAGAGCCGCTGGCCAAAGGTGAACCACAGCGTAAGCAGCTGGCGGAGTGGCTGGGCTATCTGGAGCATCAGCTTCAGCGATAGTCGATTCTTGTCCATACTTCACGTTAAGGGGAGACAATGGATGACACGGCCGAATTTCTGACCACCATCGGTGGCATCCTGCTGTTTGGACTGCTGACTGATTTTCTTGGGCGCTATACCTTCCTGCCCAGAGTGACCCTGTTGCTGTTGTTTGGTCTGTTGATTGGCCATGAGGGGCTGGACCTGATCTCGTCGGTGGTGAGCGAACGTTTCGAGATCATCACTAATATGGCGTTGCTGATGGTGGGATTCCTGCTGGGGGGGAAGCTCACTGGCGAGTCGCTGAGAAGCTGCGGCAGCCAACTATTCTGGATCTCTGTCAGTGCGGTAGCCGGGACCTGGCTGGCAGTGTTGCCACCGCCACCGCGCCTGCAGCCACCCTGGATGTTGTTGTCGAGACGGGTTCCAAGGGGCGCTTCGCCAATCTGCTACTGGAGATCGTCGCCATCGATGACGTCTGGGCGCTGATCCTGTTCGCTTTCGGTGTCTCTCTGGTGGCTCTCATGATGGGCACCGAAGAAGGGGCGGCGACGATCCTGTCTGCGTTCTGGCAGATCGGTGGAGCGCTGCTGCTGGGGGTGGCCATCGGTGTGCCGGCGGCCTATCTGAGCGGACGGATACGGCCCGGCCAACCGATGTTGATCGAGGCGTTGGGGCTGGTTTTTCTCTGTGGGGGGATAGCTATCTGGCTCGATCTCTCGTATCTGATTGCCTCGATGGTGATGGGGGCGGTGATTGTCAACCTGGCCCGACATCACGACTATCCATTCCATGCGATCGAGAATGTCGATTCGCCGATGATGGTGATCTTCTTTGTGTTCGCTGGTGCATCGCTCGAACTGAATGCCCTAGTGGGGGGGGGATCGGTGTGACCTATGTGGTTTGCCGCAGTGCCGGCAAGCTTCTGGGAGCTTGGCTAGGCGCGACTTGGGGGGGGCTCAGGAGAGAGGGTAAGGCGATGGATGGGGCTTGCGTTGCTGCCCCAGGCGGGTGTTGCAATCGGTATGGCGCTGGTGGCATCGACTCGGTTTCCCGAGCATCGGCAGATACTGCTTTCGGTAGTGATCGGAACGACTATTTTTTTTGAACTGATCGGTCCGGTTTTTTCCCGCTGGGCACTTCAAAGAGGAGAGCGGCGGGGATGAATTGCGGGCAAGAGTGCCTCTTGTTTAGCCTCTGAAACTGGGTGATATGGCTTATTATTGTGGCAAATACCCTGTTTTTTCTTGGATACATATTGAAACAGTTCGGTAACATATTGAATTAAAAGGATAGAAATGGCTGGCAACGCTCTTGCATAAGATCTCTGGAATATTCCAACTAACAAAATGCAAGAGGACGTATCGATGAAGTTGACCCCCTTGGCCCTCGCGATCAGCGGGATTGCTGTTCTCCCCCAGGTAGTTGCAGAAGAGGTGGCCGAAAACCTCTCGGAACTGGTGGTGGAGGGTGAGGCACTGTCCTCTCCAGCGCTGTCGGTGATGCCGATGGAGGATGCAAAAAAAGGTATCCCTGCTGACGCGGCTGAGTTGTTGCGCGGGGTAACCGGCGTCAGCGGCGCCCGTATGGGCGGTCATGGCATTGAGCCGATCATTCGCGGCCAGAGTCAGAACCGACTCAACATCCTGATGGGCGGCGCCTACATCCATGGTGGCTGTCCCAACCGCATGGATCCGCCCACTGCCTATTCCGCCATCGAGAGCTACGACAGCGTGACCGTGATCAAAGGCTCCCAGACGGTGCTCTACGGGGGAGGTGGCGGCGGTGGCACCGTGCTGTTTGAGCGTGGCGTGCCTGAGTTTGAGGAGGGCGAGCGTTTTAAGGGCAGGGTCGATGTGGGTTTTATGAGCAACTCCAATACCAAGGAGTTGGCTGCGGATCTGGCGGCAGGAGCAGAACAGGGCTATGCCCGCGCTATTGTCGGTTACAAGGATGCCGATAACTATGAAGATGGTGCTGGCAACGAAGTGCGCTCTGCCTACAGCAACAAGTCAGGCAACCTGATTCTCGGCCTGACGCCGAGTTCGGAGACTCGTCTGGAGCTTAATCTCGAGGTGACCCGTGAGGATGATGTGCTGTTCCCAGGTGCCAATATGGACTCCCCCTACAGCGATGCGGACAACATCCGCTTCAAGATTGAGCATCAGCCTGATGCAGGTGTGCTCGCAGGTTTCAAGGTGGAGGCCTACAACTCCGATGTCAAACATTTGATGGACAACTACTCATTGCGCACCCGTACCGCCGCGCGCAATATGAAGACGCCGACCACTTCAGATACCCTGGGTGGCCGCATCAGCGGTGACCTGATGTTGGGCGATAAGACCCTGACTCTGGGTGTTGACTACCAGAAAAACGACCGCGATGCAGAGCGCCTGCAGGGCGCCACCACGGCGCTGACGGATGATCCCTCAGTGGTGCAGTCGATCATGTGGCCGGGTGCCGAACTGAAGCAGACCGGCCTGTTTGCCGAAATCGAGATGCCCGTTGGCAGTGAGGACAGCTTCAAGGCGGGGTTGCGTTACGACAAGGTCGATGCGTCTATCTCCCGCGGTGATGAGAAGCCCGAAGTGAGCACAAGCCCAACTCCCAATGACCTCTATGCCACCTACTACGCTAGCACCTCAGAGAGCAAGAGCGAAAACAATCTGGGTGGTTTCCTGCGTTATGAGCACGCCATTGCCATGGGTAAACTCTATGCAGGAGTCAGTCGCAGCGTGCGAACCGCAGATGCCTCTGAACGCTATGTTGCCAGCTGGATTGTGATGATGGGCAATGATACCAGCTGGGTTGGTAACCCGGAGCTTGAGCCGGAAAAAAATCATCAGATTGAGGTTGGAGTTGAGCTGGCCGATGCAGTATGGAGTAGCAGTTTCAGCCTCTACTACAACAAGGTCACCGACTACATTCTGAGGGATTTGGCACGGGCTCAGGATGGTATCCTGGTTAGTAATGCCACAGCCACCATCTATCGTAACGTAGATGCCAGCTTTGCCGGTTTTGAGTGGGATGGCACGTATCAGTTTAGTGATCAGTTCTCAGGCAATGCCGGGTTGGCCTATGTACGTGCTGAGAACACGACTGATAACCGCAATATTGCTCAGATCGCACCGCTGGAACTGACCCTGGGCCTCGACTACACCCGCGGTGATTGGGCGTTGGGTGGTCTGGTGCGGGCAAATGCCAAACAGACTCGGGCCGATCTGGTCGACGGCAGCGGTCAGGATGTGCAGGAGACCCCCGCCTGGGCAGTGCTCGATCTGAACGGCAGCTACAGCTTCAACGACCGTGCCGATATCCGCTTCGGCATCAACAACGTGTTTGACAAAGAGTATGCCTATCATGTGAACCGGGCCAACCTTGATCCCTTCAGTCCCGAAGCGATTCAGGTGAACGAGCCGGGCCGTGAGGTGTGGGTCAAGGCATCGCTTAAATTCTGAGCATGTTCTGGCGGAGGTCATCCAGGTGATAAGCCAGGCAGTCATATAAGTAGTGTCCGTCCGGAAACGCCATGTTTGGACGCAGAGAAGCGCAAAGAATGCAGATGTTTATAGATAATATTTGTGATCTCCGCGCTTCTCTGCGTATCGTTTTTATTGTTTCTGGACGGACATTATCTATCGACGAAAGAGAGGTTGTGTTGGGATAGCCAGTCGGTCGATGTGACCCGGTTTTTCTTGTGCAGAGGATGGTGGGAAGCAGGTCAAAAGAGATCGACACTACCACTCTCGACATTCTGTTGTGCTACCGCCTTGTTCTGATCCAGCTGTGCGAAGCCCTGCTTGCCATTGTTGATGATTTTCTCCAGGTCGGAGAGACGGGTCTGGAAGTGCTCAATCTGCTGCTCGAAGTCGGACTGCTCGAAGTGGAGGGCGATCAGTCCGTTGATGAAAGCCTCGATCTGTTCTGAACGCTGGGCGATGTGATCGACCAGTTGTACAGCAATATCCTCAAATTGTAGGGAAAGTATGCCGGTATTGACGTGCTGGCGGATGCTATCGGAAAGCTCATTGATGGTCTCTGCTTGGGTGGTGGCACCCTTGTTGAGCGCCCGCATCTCCTCCCACATGTTTCTAACCTGATCTTGGGCCTCGAGTGCGTTTGACATGTCGGCCTCTGCCATCTCCTGAATATTGACTGAGACGCGCTCCATGGTGCTCTGGGTCTGCAGGATCAGGTCGCGGATCTGGTCGCTAAACTGGTTGGTGCGGCGGGAGAGGTTGCGCACCTCATCGGCCACCACCGCAAAGCCGCGCCCTGCATCACCCGCTCGGGCCGCCTCGATTGCGGCATTCAAAGCCAGTAGATCTGTCTGGCTGGTGATATCGTTGACATCGTTGAGCAGTGAGACCACTGAGTTGACTTGCCCCGTCATTTCGCCAAAGTTGTCGACGATGGCACTGCTGTTGTTTTTCATCTCTGAGAGGGTGGAAATATAGTTGGTGACGATCTCCTGACTCTGAGTGCTGAAGCGATTGATGCCCTCTGTCTGCTCCTTGTACTGGTTGCCGCGGGCCACGTTATAGAGTTCTTCGACCAGCACCTGCAGGCGCTGGCGCTGATCTTCGGTTTCGTTGTCCAGGCCGGTAAAGCTGCCGGCGAGTTTTTCGGTGGCGCTGTGCAGAATATCTTTGGCCTGATTCAGTTCCCGTCGAAGACTGCTGAACTGTTCACTGACAACATCGAAGGCACCATTGGATGTCGCCATATAATTGCCGAGCATACGGGCAATCGCCTCTTTTTTTCGTTCAGCTTCGGCGGATTGTTTGTCTCTGCTACGTGAAGCGATCAACAGGATGATGACGATCAGGGCGGGTGTGGTACTGAGCAGGAGCAGTAGCCAATCTGGTAACTGCGCCAGGAGTGAGACGGTTGTCATCACAGAGAAAAGCAGGATCCCTGCCAATGAGCCGTAGAAGAGTTTTTGGTTCACTATGAATCGTCCATCATTGTTGCAGTCTGGCGGTTGCAAGTCCGCCTGCTTTCGCTTCAAGAATGTAAATCGGCAGAGAGTTGGAAATCTTTCGTTCTTATTAATCGTTCCGAAAGTATTGGCAGTGTATACTGCTTTCCATGGCTACGATAAAAGAACAGCGTGATCAGAAAAGGAAAGATGTAGTGGAGGCGATT
>NZ_KQ557139.1:0-59266 GCF_001443665.1 endosymbiont of Ridgeia piscesae
ACTTCGCTGATTAAGAGTTTCTTCCGCATGTCAGATACAAAGTATATTTTGGCAAGTTCAAAAATAGACTGCCAATACTTTCGGAACGATTAATACAAGCTCCAGTGGGCATGGCGTTATGCGGCATGAAGATTCACGCCAGAATGACTTCGACTAAGGCAAAAAAGTGGTCGCAGCGTGTAACCGAGAGTAGCGATGCTCTCGATCTCGAGCCAGGCGTATTCACGTACGATGACCCGAGGCGGATAGCTGAATCCCTTAAACGCTCCGCTGAGCGCAGTCGGCGCCGCAAGGCCGATCCGTTCCGCTCTGCAATGTCGATGCTGACGTTCTACATCAATCGGGCAGGGGTTAAGCTCCCGGCGGCTCAGCGAAATCGACTCGAGGAGGCCAAAGACGAACTGCGGGACCTCTTCGGAAAGCCACGCCAGAGGATCCGCGCATCACATCGCGAGCGAAGATAAGCTGCGCCGCTTCGAGATCGATGAATGTACATCACCGTAAAAAATCCGCCTAACAGGCAAATGCACTCGGACGTCAAAAAGCTCCACTGCGCTCCACTTTTTGACGCCACTGAGCCCAAACGTTAGGCACAAACAATATAATTAATAATATGATATTAGATCCAACGCCATCACTTTTAGAAAATTTATACTGGATAACATTACTTGCAGTTATTGTTTCGTCGGCTTCAGGTGTTCTTAAAGCTGGCTTTAAACAGTTTGATTTATTCGGTGTAATTATTATTGCTATTGCTACAGGATTAGGGGGCGGTTCATTACGTGACATGCTTCTTGGTCGAGATGTATTCTGGGTCAATGATCAAATATTTTTTATTGCCTCGCTTGGTAGTGCGGTCACTATTTTTGTGGCGGCCAGACTAATATTGGTGTCGCCTAAATATTTTTTAGTTGCTGATGCTGCAGGCTTAGCTACATTTGGTGTTGCGGGAACATTGGTTTCACTTATGGTTGGAGCGCCCCCGCTTATTGCAAGTTTTATGGGAGTAATGACAGGAACTATGGGTGGTATTTTTCGTGATGTACTATGTAATGAAACACCCGTCGTGTTCCTAAGTCCGCTTTATGCGACAGTATCCTGGGTTGGTTCTTTGTTATTTGTCTGGCTCTTGAATTTCGATCAAGAGATAACGGTAGCAGCAATTATTTCTGGACTAAGTATATTTATATCACGGCTTTTGGCAATGTATTATAAAGTTAGCCTGCCTAGATTTCGCTTCAAGTCTTAAGGTGGGCACACAAAAAAGTAAACATTTATTAGAAATGCGCCTAATAAATAGCCCCAGTGGACAATTTAAATCGGTACTGGTTTCGCTGTCGAAAAAATGTGCCACTTTAAATTGCCACTGAGCAAGCGTTATGCTGCTTGAAGTTTATGTGGTAACTGAGAGCGAATAAACGGCGCTTGTTCGTCATGTTTAATTAACTCGATATACACGGTAAATTTTCAATGGCATAGTGTTGTTTACTGTTTAAGGAAGAAAAGAGTGGTTAAAGGAATAGTGAGTTTCTTTTATCGTCAAACTGGTGTCATGACGATTGTATTTGCCTAAATCAGGCGGCATTCATCAAAATCAACAGGAGGTATAAAATGAAGTATGCATTTGTAATATTATTGGTTATTGGTAGCTTGTCGGTTGTCTCAATATCCTCATATGCTGCAGAGAAAATAAGTGATTTATCAACTAAACAGGTAGAAAAATTTAATGCTCCAGCGCAGGCAGCAGAAAAGAAAAAGAAAAAAAAGACTGACCTTAAAAAGAAGTTTTGTTGTAAGAGTCAAAGCGGACATGCTTGTTATGTTTTTGGTAAGGCTGGCTGTTCAGGTTGTATGAGCTTCTGTAGTGGAGATACGGTGATAGACACTAACCCAAAACAAAAAATCTAATTGAGTAGAATAATCTTAGAGGGTTAATGTTTCAGTTATGGTCTAGCTAGGTATAACAATGTGGTACAGCCGGCCCACCTTTGCGGTGATTTTTTGTGCTATTCAAGCACAAAAAATAACCACTCTGGTGGTCGGCTGAACTATGTTGCTAGGTGAACTGTAAGAGCAGGGGAGAATATTAATGTTAAATGTAAAACTAGACGAAATCGAAAGTATTGTAATTTTCGAACCTAATGGTGAATTGTCTGAAGCAGACTTCAAGTATGCCGTCAGCATAATTGATCCATATCTAGAAAAATCAGGAAAATTAAATGGCATCATTATCCACGTAAGGTCATTCCCTGGTTGGGACTCATTTTCAGCATTGATAACGCATATGAGATTTATAAAGGAGCATCATAAAAAGATATCTCATGTGGCCTTTGTAACGGACTCGCCAATAGGTGTACTTGCCGAGCATATTTCTAGTCACTTTGTCAGTGCGGAAATCAAGAGTTTTACCTTCGGTGAATTAGAAAAATCAGTGAAATGGATATCAGGTGATAATGATGAGTAAATCACCATACAAGCGCATCAGCCGCAAGCGTAGGTTGCGCCCCCCTGCGGGGACGCGGATTGAAACTCCGCTTTTATGCCAGGGGCGGAGTCAAACTGCGCAAAAAATGGTGGAAAAGCGATGGGGCTGGGCGACCCCTTCAAAACAGACCTTGGGTGAGAAAGCCATTGACCACCAGCATCAGCAGTATCAGGCCGATGCCGAGCAGGGTGAAGCCGAACAGGTGGGAGACCCGGTTCCAGGTCTTGGAGGGCGGCGCCACCAGATGTTTCTCCAACTCGCCTGATGCCTTCAGCCGTTCGTACTCTTCGGGGCGCTCCTCCTTCAACTCTTCCAGATCCCAGGAGCCTGTGAACATCACCGTGTCGAGCGGGAATTTGGCGGGGCGGAAGTGGTTGTTGAAGAAGTGCACCACGAATAGGGTCATCACCGCCAGGAACGCCTCCAGGCCGTGGGCCAGGGTGGCGACGTTAAAGATCCAGCCTGGTAGTACCTGGCCGATTGATTCGGCGAACCAGAGTAGGATGCCGGAGACACCGATCACCAAAGCGCCCCAGTAGACCGCCCAGTAGTCGAATTTCTCCCAGTAGGTCCAGCGGTCGAAGCGAGGCTGCTTGCCCTTGCCAAAATACCAGCGGAACTGCCCCTTCATATCCTCCCAGTCCTGCCAGCGGGGTAGCAATGAGTCGGGGCCGAACCAGTCAAACTCCTTGTCCTTGAGCAGCCGCATCAAGACCACCGCTGCATGGCCAAAGATGGTCAGCAGGAAGATCACCCCGGCCCAGTGGTGCAGATCGTTGAGCAGCTCGGGGCCGCCGAAGAGTGGCACCACCGCCATCGCCCAACTGGTGTTGGGGTACATCACTACCATGCCGCTGAAGACCAGCGACATCAGTGACAGGGCGAGCATCCAGTGGTTGACCCGCCAGTACCAACTGAAGCGGCGGAAGTGGACGCCACTGTTCGGCTTTTTGTGCTTCACCCGTACCGGATAACTGAAGGAGCCATCTCGGCGGTAGATCACCGGGCGTTCTTTCTTCTCACGCCAGAACCAGAGCACCGAGTGCAGGTAGAAGAAGAGGATGACGATGATGATCAGTGCCCCCATGCCTTTGCCGATGAGCCACATGGCTGGGTATTTCTTGAAGTTGCGGGTGGTGGCGTGGGGGTCGTACTTGGCGAACTGTTCATTGGCCTTTTCGTGGCACTTCTGACAGGTCTTCACGCGATTAGCGGGGTTGACTGGTGATCTTGTCTCGCTGACGTGGGTGATCGTATGGCCCTCATGACAGTCGACGCACTTAGGCGCATCCTGATTGCCGTGCCAGGCCAACTGACCGTGAGGGCTGGTCATGTAGCCGTCCAGCTCCGCCGCGTGGCATTCGCCGCAGTTTTCGGTCACCACCCGGTGGGCCGGGGTCTTTTCCATGTCCGATACCTGGTGGGAGGAGTGGCAGTCAGCGCAGGTGGCGGAATCGCCTTTCCATGGGGTCTTCAGCGCTGCCCCATGCATCGATTGACGGTACTCTTTCAACTGTTTCTCGTGACAGGCGCCGCACATCTCTGGCGAGTTGAGTCGATAGGTGCTGGCGCGGCTGTCGTCGGAGGGAAAGACGTAGTGCGCGGTATGGCAGGTGGCGCAGTTGGCATTGTTGGCAATGCTTGTGTCGGCGTGGGCCGAGAGGGTGTATTCGCGGGTGTGGGTAACCACGTGGGGTGGTTCGGGAGCGAGCCAGGCGGCCCGGTTGCTGGGAACCCAGTCGCCTTTGATGGTCTGGTGGCAGCTGACACAATCCACCGCCTGCAGGCCATCCTTGCGATGTGGCAGCTTCTCCACATCTGCGTGGCAATCGGTGCAGGCGAGGTGACCATGCACACTCTCGCCCAGTGCGTCGGGGTCCACATGCAGCAGGCGCTTGCCCGTCGCGCCGTGGTCGTCCTGGGGGATGCTGTAGCCTTTCTGCGCATGGCACTCTTGGCACTCGGTGTCAGGGAACGGCTTTGCATGCAGGGCAAAACTGCACAGGAACAGCAGCAGCGGGATAAGGCTGGAACTACGCATGGAGGATCTCGATCAAGAATTGATGATGGGGCTTGTTGCAGGGCCGCTAGCGACCCTCCAATAAACCCTCTCGTCCGCCTCCCGATGGGTGTGCAGACGAGAAGGAAGTGCTTAATGACGCTTACTTCTTCGTGCTCTTGTTGAGCATGAAGCCGTGGTTGTCATCATCGCTAGGACGCCAGAACTTGGGCGGCTGCTTGCCGAGATACCAGCGGTGCAGCTCCGACTCCAGGGTGACATTGAGCAGCTTCTCCACCTCATCGGCCCCCTTGGTGTTGCCTTCGGCGCGAGCCTCGCGGATGCGATCCTTGATCTGTGGCACCATCTCGATATAGAAGCGGTGGGCCATCTCAAACATGCCCTCCCAGTGGGCATAGTCGGGGGCGAACATGGCGGCGCCGTGGCGGGCGCGGCGGCCCTCGTGGTGCCACAGGTAGAACCAGGTCCACTCCACCTCTTCGTTGAACTTGGTCTTGTCGAGCAGGCCATGCTTCAGCATTGCCGTCATCAGCGCCTTGCCGGGCTTGGCGAATTTCTCGTTGTAGAGTTCGACGAAGCTGTCGAGCTGCTCGAAGTGGTTCTCCACGGTGCTGCTGCCGTGGCAGTTGAGGCAGACGTTCTTCATATCCTTGCGGCGTTGCAGCCAGGGCTTGACCTGCTTGCCCTCTTTGATCGCCTTGGCGTCGATCTTGGTGGAGATGGGGGCGCGCAGGTTCCAGGAGATACGCTCACCGATGTCGTGGCTGATCGGCAGGTCCGGGGTGGCGGACATGTGACAGGTGGCGCAGGTGGGGGCGGCGGTGTAGTCCTCGCCGACCACCCACTTGGCGGAATCCATGTTCATCTCATCCTCGTGGGCGCGGAAGGCGACGCCGTGGGCCGACTCCTCATAGATCTCCTTCTGCGGATGGTCGGGACCAAGGTGGCAACGACCGCAGTTGTCGGGGTGGCGGGCCTGCTCGGAATCGAAGTTATGGCGCAGGTGGCAGGCGGAGCAGGAGCCCTTGGAGCCGTCCGGATTGATCCGACCGATGCCGGTGTTGGGCCAGCTGGCGGCGTTGAGGCTGCCGTCGGGATTCACCCGCACGATGGAGCCGTGACAGCCGGCACAGCCGATGGTGGTGACCGGTGAACTGCCGTTCAGCAGCGGACCGCCCTCGACCACCTCTGCCAGGCGGTTGTCCAGGGAGCCAAGGATATTGCCGGCGGAGGCGTGGTGACTCTTACTGAACTCCTCCACCTCCTGTTCGTGGCACTGGCCGCAGTCCTTCGGTGAGACGATCACCGAGATCACGAAATCCTTGTGCATGATGGCATCCTTGTCGCCCTTATCGGCCTTGTGGCACTCATAGCAGCCCACATTGGCGCCGTAGTGCTTGGAGTGACCCCACTGGTCGTAGATGCCAGCGGTCTTCTCCTTGTGGCAGGAGGCGCAGGTGGCGCTCTCTTTGCTGAGGTGCTTGAAGCCTTTGGAAATCTTCAGCGGGGCCTCTTCCCTGGGGGCCGTGCCGGTCGCCTTCTGTTGATGTGGTTGAGGCTGGCGGGCCTGAGGCTGCGGGTAGTAGGGCTGTTGCCAGCCATATTGGGGCTGACCGCCATAGGGTCCGTTCACAGCAAAGAGTGTAGGTGCCCAGACAAACAGCAACAGGGATGTAACTGCCACTATCTGTCTGAGCGCCCGGATCGGGTTTCTGTTCATTGTTTTGATGCCTCCACAGGGCGAAAAAGATCCTGAAAAAACTGGATGGGGTTAGCTCCGCAGAGCATATAGCAAAAAATATGCCATCCATCCGATACCGATCGACTGCATAACAACCGGCTGGTTTTAAAGGTTTTTTCGGGGTATTTGGTTCATTCAGGAAACGCATCAGCCACAGAATGCCTGATTATGGTGCCGTCTGGTGGCGCATGCCCCATAGCAGGGCAGCATTCGCTGGAGAACAAATGCCGCTCTTTCTGCTGCCCGCGACATCGTGCATCAGGGTGGCCAGCAGCTAATGAAATCAACTGGTGAGGAGGGAAAGCATCGCCTCTGCATGAGCCGGATAGCCCGATTATTGGAATAGCAGGCAACGACCGAGCTAGCCGATTCTCCCTTTAGCTGTTATCCGCAAAAGGAGGCAAAAAGTGGACTAACAGACAGGGGTGCGGCGTGATGTTGTCGAGCACCTTGAGTGCAATGATCGCATTGCCAGATATGACTTATGATCTATACTTGCCGATTTTTAAGTAGGAATAAAATGATTATTTCGGCAGACTCCAGAAATCAAGCCGAGCTGAAGCAGCGACACACGGTTTTTGTTCATCAACTGGAGCTCTTCTACGATGCGGTGAAGCTTACGCTGACGGCCCACGCGGTGAATAGCACCATGTTGCTGTTGTTTCTCCAGGGTGCCGTGGCGCAGGATCTGCTGCTGGGCTGGTATGCCGGGCTGCTTATGCTGCTGCTCTACCGGGGCTATACGCTTTACGGCTACCGACATGAGACCGACAGGGTGCTGCATGCACGGCGCTGGTATTGGCACGCCATGATCGGCGTGGCGTTGGCAAGCCTTGTCTGGGGGGGCGGCGGGTTATCTGCTGTTTACGCCGGGGGATCTCTATCATCAGGCCCTGCTCGCCTTTGTTATTGCCGGCATGACCGCGGGTGGGATCACTGTGCTCGCCTCGTTCAGCGAGGCAGCGTTGCTTTTCATTTCGATCGTCCTGATCCCGTTTGTGTTTCGTCTGTTCCAGGCCGGCACAGAGGATTCGATGCAGATGGGGGCGCTGGTTGCCCTTTTTCTTCTGTTGCTGATGATCTCAGCCAGGCGCATCCATCGGACGGTTGTCGAGGGGCTGAACCTGCACTATCAGCGTCAGCAGGCGGAGGAGACGATCATCCGCCAGGCTTTTTATGATGAGCTGACGGAACTGCCGAATCGCCGCATGCTGCAGGATCGTCTGTACCAGGATGTGGCGCGGGCGATACGGCATGGGGTCAATGGTGCTGTGCTGTTTCTTGATCTGGATAATTTCAAGCATATCAATGATTCACTCGGTCACTCGGTCGGAGATGAACTGCTGATCAAGGTCGCATCCCGCTTGCGGCACCATCTCAGGGAGGAGGATACTGCTGCGCGTCTTGGTGGAGATGAGTTTGTGGTGTTGCTGACAGATCTGGAGGGGGATGAGGCGCGTATCTCAAGTCGGGTGATGCAGGTGGCTGATCAGGTGCGGATGGCACTTGCCAACCCCTTCGAGATTGCTGGACATGAATTACATGTCTCAACCAGCATTGGTGTTGCGATCTATCCGGCGGATGCAGAAAACGTGGACGATCTGCTCAAGCATGCGGATACGGCGATGTATCGTGCCAAGGAGCGTGGCCGTAATCTGGTGCAGTTCTTTCTGCCGAGTATGCAGGTGGCGGTGAATGAGCGGCTTGCGTTGGAGCATGATCTGCGCAAGGCGATTAGTAGCAGTGGCCTGTTGCTCTACTATCAGCCTCAGGTGCATCGGGATGGGCGGGTCTTCGGTGCGGAGGCGCTGCTGCGCTGGCAGCGGGAGGATGGCAGTATGGTCTCACCGGCGGAGTTTATTCCGGTGGCGGAGGAGACTGGGCTGATCTATTTGATCGGTGGCTGGGTGCTGGAGGAGGCCTGTCGAAATCTGGCTGAGC
Source organism: endosymbiont of Ridgeia piscesae (assembly GCF_001443665.1). Taxonomy (NCBI): domain Bacteria; kingdom Pseudomonadati; phylum Pseudomonadota; class Gammaproteobacteria; species endosymbiont of Ridgeia piscesae. The sequence goes on from NZ_KQ557139.1 coordinate 8,188, forward strand.
TGAGCAGCATGGAAGCGGGGTGTGATCTGGTGAGTATTGCGATCAATGTCAGCCCGAAACAGTTTCGCCAGAGAGACTTTGCCGATCATGTGGTGGCGACGTTGAAACGGTTTGGAGTCGATCCTGGGCGGCTTGAACTGGAAGTCACAGAGAGTGTGTTGGTGACCGACTATCAGGATACGGCCGAGAAGATGCGCCAGTTGCGGGAATTGGGAGTGCGCTTTTCGATTGACGACTTTGGCACCGGCTACTCATCTATGGCCTATCTGAAGAATCTGCCGCTGGATGCGATCAAGATCGATCAGTCGTTTGCGCGGGATCTCACCACCGATCCCAGCGATGCCTCGATCGTCGAGACCATCATTGTGATGTCGCGCCATTTGGGACTGAAGGTAATTGCAGAGGGGGTGGAGACAGAGCAGACTCTTGATGTTCTCAAGGCGTATGGCTGCGACAACTATCAGGGTTATCTGTTTGGACGTCCCATGCCATTCGAAGCATTCAAGCAGCGGCTGACGGAGGAGTCGAATACCTCTGTTGACAGAGGGGGCGGCTAGCGTCCTGTGTGGTGTGTTTCTAGTTAGCTCCGGATGAGCCTGGGTGATTCCAAGTTACAGAAGACCTTTGCTGCGCAGAATGGCATCCAGTTCGCCCTCCACCGGCTCCACTCTGGTGCGCCTTTTTCTTGGTTCCGCGATGATTGTCTGTTTCTGCTCGTTGGTTGGCAGTGGCCCATAGATCATCGGGTCCAGGGTTGAATCTTCGATGAATTCCTGTGAATGCTCTTCCATTGGATACCCCTCGTAAACTTGGAATGTATCTAGATTCTGCTTCCTTGTTCGCTTTGCAACTGCGACGCAGTTCTCCTTCTCTGCCTCTTTACTGAGTCGACTCCATGCACCTGGCTTTAATTCAAACACCTCTCATATGCCGGATTCCGCACTATTTCAGATCGAAAGCAGTTTGGATTTTTTCCCGGTTTTACTCCTGTGTCGCCAGCTGATGCCGAGAATGGTCAGCAGGACTGCAAAAAAGGCGACCGGCGCAGGTTCGGGAGGACGCGGAGCATAGACGAAGAGGGCTGCATGGGACGTTGCTCCCTCCTGAGTGATGATCACCATCTCCCGTCCCTCTCCAACTATTGCAATCTGTGGCCTAGTGTCGGGATCGTCAAGCATGCGATTATCCGACTGCTGCTGCGAGTATGTTGTTGCCGCCGCTGGGTCGCTCTTCCCCCTGTGCAACGATGACAGGCTCGGCTGCTGTGCTCGTGCGATGCCTTGCGGTGTGTTGTTGTCGGCGATCACCTGCCAGGAACTACTCAGTAGCACCAAGATCAGGCCCGTTTTGATTATCTGTTTCATGATTGTCAGAGTTTTTGTTGTATCGATCAGGATGCAGATTTCTAATTCTTTCCAGCTCTGCCCTCTACTCAAATCATTGAGCAAGAAGCGTGCACAAAATCGGAAACCAGTAGAGCACAGGTGATGCGGTGAGGTTAGAGATTTAGTTGAGGGATGGGTTGTAAATTTGATCGACACAAAAACCGAATCGGCTTCGTCTGGCGCAGTCAGTTTGGGGTGGGCGCTATATTTTTATTCCCGTCCTGTCTCCTGGAATTAAGGACTTACTGAAATAATAGGAATTATTATTTTGATTGATGGGGTGCTCTCATGCTGTAAAGCTGGCCGACAGCATTTATTTCTGGCAGTCAGGCGCGTTGCGGGTCGCCTTGGGGATAAGCGCCCCATCGTTTTCTGCCCGATTGGCGAAGTGGTCAGATAGAGGATCTAGGGCTGGCGCCATGAGTCATACTAATCAGATTTGGATCATGCATGTAGACATGGATGCCTTCTTTGCCGCCATCGAGCAGCGGGATAATCCCGACTATCGCAATCGTCCGGTAGTGGTCGGTGCGCGTCCGGGCGGGCGCGGCGTGGTGGCGACCTGCTCCTATGAGGCGCGGCGTTTTGGCATCCATTCCGCGATGCCGATCTCCGAGGCTTGGCGGCGCTGCCCAGGGGCTGTCTATCTGCGGCCCGATATGCGCCGTTATGCGGCAGTCTCGCGCCAGATCATGCAGATGCTGGGTGAGATATCACCGCTTGTTGAGCCGGTCTCCATCGATGAGGCCTATCTGGATGTCTCCGGTCAGGAACGCCTGGTCGGCCCGCCCCAGGAGATTGCTCGCCAGACCAAGGCGAGGATTCTGGAGACTGTCTCGCTCAGCTGTTCGATCGGTGTCGGCCCAAACCGGCTGATCGCCAAACTCGCATCCGAGTCTGGTAAGCCCAATGGTTTGACCGTGGTGGGGGCGGGTCAGGTGGAGGCCTTCCTCGATCCACTGCCGGTCTCGGAGTTGTGCGGGGTCGGTAGGCGCACCGGGCGTATCCTCGACAGGCTGGGCATTGCCAAGGTGCGCCAGCTGCGCGGCTATCCGTTACAGATGTTGATCCAGCATCTGGGTGAAAAGGCGGGTAGAGGCCTTTATGCCCAAGCTCGTGGGATGGCGTCGCACCGGGTCGGAGTCCGGTCTGCCAGAAAGTCGATCTCGAAGGAGACAACCTTTGCTGAGGATGTGCGTCAGCAGTCGCTGCTGCGATCACGACTCCAGCGGCTATCGGCAGAGGTAGGGCGGTTGGCTCGCTATAAGGGGGTGTCGGGGCAGGTAGTAACTCTGAAGCTGCGCCTAGCAGGTTTTGAAACCCACACTCGGCAGCGGCGTCTGGTGAGTCCGGTGGACACCGATGACCTGATCTTTGCTACCGCCTGGCGGCTCTATCAGGAGAGTCAACTGGTAGGCAGGTCGGTGCGCCTGATCGGTGTCGGCCTGAGTGACTTTGAGCATGGTCCGCATAGCGAGGATCTGTTCGAGTCGACGCCGGAGCGTCAGATGGTCCGCCAGCGGCGTAAGCAGGTTTTTAAGACCCTGGACGAGGTGGCGGCGAAATTTGATAGCGCGTTGCTCACCCGCGGATTTCATGGGAAAGAGAAATGAGCCTGCAGATCGACAGCCATGCCTCGATCGACCAGATCCCGATGGATGCCTGGAATGCGCTGGTAGAGGACAACAACCCCTTTCTGCGGCATGAGTTTCTGGCGGCGCTGGAGCACCATGGCTGTGTCGGCCCCGAGTTTGGTTGGCAACCCGCGCATCTGGCGCTTTGGGATGGGGGATGCCTGATCGGCGCTGCTCCGCTCTATCTGAAGCAGAACTCCTATGGTGAGTTTGTCTTTGATCACGCTTGGGCCGATGCCTACCAGCGCAGTGGCCGGCGCTATTTTCCGAAACTTCTGGGCGCCATCCCCTATACACCGACTGGCGGTCAGCGCCTGCTGGTCTCCACTGGGTGCGATGCGGATATGGTGCGCGGGAGACTGGCAGATAAGCTCGTGGAGCTGGCAGAGCGGGGCGGCAGATCATCCGTCCATCTGCTGTTTTTGCAGGATGCGGACCGGAAGGCACTCGATGGACTGGGCTGGATGGAGCGCCTGGGGGTGCAGTTCCACTGGCACAATCGTGGCTATGCTGAGTTTGAGGATTTTCTTGCCAGCCTCACCTCAAAACGACGCAAGAACATCCGTCGCGAGCGGCGGCTGGTGCAACAGGCTGGCCTGGAGCTTGAGTTGCTACACGGCGATCAGGTCTCTGAGTCGGCCTGGCAGCGCTTTGCCGGTTTCTACGCCAAGACCTTCGAAGACCACTACAGTCTGCCCACCCTCAATGCCGGCTTTTTTGCAGAGGTGGGGCGTAGCCTGGGACGACAGGTGGTGCTGGTGCAAGCCTATGAAATGGGGGAATGCATCGCTGCGGCCCTGATGTTTCGCAGTGATTCAACCCTCTACGGTCGGCACTGGGGCAGCATTCGGGATTACGACAGCCTGCACTTTGAGGCCTGTTACTACCAGGGCATCGACTATTGCATTCAAGAGGGGCTGCAGCGATTCGAGCCTGGAGCGCAGGGCGAACATAAGATCTGGCGCGGCTTTCTGCCGACCCTTACCTACTCGAGGCACTGGATCGTCGATCTGGCGTTCCGCGCGGCCATCGAGGATTTCCTGCGGCGTGAGCGGATCGCGGTGCTGGATTACAAGCGCAGCCTGGAGCAGAGCTCTCCCTACCGTTAATAACGCTTCCTTTCAGGGAACGATTTCAGCCTAAGCAGGGTCGATAGATTATCGATCGGCTCTTAATAGGCCAGATGAAATTGATCTGGATCAAATAAAAGTTGACTATTTCCCTTGGTTACTGCTATCGTCTTTACCAAGTAAATTACTCAGGAATTATCCTTTGTGGATTAGAGGTGAGTGAAATGAGGTTGTCTACTAAAGGCCGTTATGCGGTAACTGCGATGCTGGATCTGGCCCTGCACGGCTCGAATGGTCCGGTAACATTGGCGGAGATCTCTGAGAATCAGGGTATCTCTCTCTCCTATCTTGAACAGCTGTTTGCCGCGTTGCGTGCTAAACAGCTGGTCCGCGGTGTACGTGGTCCGGGGGGCGGCTACTATCTCGGCCGGGAGGCAGATGAGATCTCGATCGCCAACATCATCTGTGCGGTGGACGAGTGGGTCGAATTTACCCGCTGTGGTGGCCGTCAGAACTGCAGCAGTGGCAGCCGCTGCCTGACCCATACCCTGTGGGATGAGTTGAGCAGCGAGATCTTTGATTTTCTGACCAAGATCAGTCTTGGTGATCTGATTCGGCGTGGCACCGAGAAAGATCAGAAGGGCGAAGGCGGCCGAAAATTCAGCCTGGTGGACGGGACTGACTCCCAAGCCGCCTGAGACCAGTCGGCATCTTTCTGGAGGTTGGCGAGGCGGGACTCTGCATGGAGTCCCGCCTCGCTTTTTCAGCATACAGAACGGGGATTGGGGATTCCGGCCAAAATCCGCTATCATCCGCCAGCCTATTCAGATAGCCGCCGCTCATGGAATCTCTTCGTACGATCGCTGACTTTATCCGCTGGGGTGCCAGTTGTTTCAACCAGGCCGGACTGTTTTTCGGCCATGGCACCGACAATGCGATCGATGAGTCGGCCGCCCTAGTTCTACATGCCCTGCATCTGCCGGGAGAGTTGTCGGAAATCTGGTTGCAGACACAGCTGACCGCCGAAGAGCGGCAGCGTGTCACTGTGTTGCTGCAGCGGCGCATCGAGGAGCGAATCCCGGCCGCCTATCTGACGGGAGAGGCCTGGTTCGCCGGGCTGCGTTTTCATGTGGACACGAATGTGCTGGTGCCCCGGTCCCCGGTTGCTGAGTTGATTGAGCAGAGGTTTGCTCCTTGGATCGGCGAGGGGCAGCTGGAGCGACTGCTCGATCTCTGCTGCGGCAGTGGCTGTATCGGCATTGCCAGTGCCGTTTACCTGCCGGATGCCCAAGTCGACCTGGCTGACATCTCAGAAGCGGCGCTGGCCGTCGCCAAGAGAAACCTGCATGAATATGAGCTGGAAGGGCGAGTTCGGACTGTTCGCTCCGATCTGTTTAGCGGCCTCAAGGGGCAGCGCTACGACGTGATCGTCAGTAATCCACCCTATGTCAGCAGCGAGGAGATGGTTGGGCTGCCGCCGGAGTACCGGCATGAGCCACGTCTTGGCCTGGAGACAGGGGAGGAGGGGCTGGAGATTGTGGCTAAAATATTGCGTGAGGCCTCCAGTCACCTGCAGCCATGGGGTATCATCATAGTCGAGGTGGGCAGCAGCGCAGAGACGCTGATGGCGCGTTTTTCCGATGTTCCGTTTACATGGATCGATTTTGAGCGAGGCGGTGATGGGGTTTTTATCTTTACCGCCGAAGAGCTGGCGCGATATCAAAGCTGCTTCACCTAGGCGTGCAGCCGGATAACAGAACCCGGCATGCGCCGGTCATCCATTATTTTTTAAGAGTTGGGGGCTTCAATGGCACTGCAACGTGCGCGCAGCGCAGAAGAGTTCGTCGAGTGGATCAAGCAGGCGATGTTCGAGGTGGAAGACCTGCGTGCCTGCTACGAGTACCAGATGGAGGAGTTGGGTCGCTATCCCGCCTTTCTTGATCCGCTTGAAGAGGGAGTGAAGGGACTCTACCAGCTGATGGTCGACGGAGAGTACCGCTTTGGACGGGAGGATCTTCCATTCATCGAGATTGCCAATAAACATGCGGATGATATCCCCTTCAATACCCTGCTTAGGCAGATCAACGAAACTCACAGAAAAGGTATCGACGTGGATGCCCCCTGAGGGGCGCCATGCATACTGAGACTATGCCGATGGATCAATCAATCATTTTCGACCTGGATCTGATCGCCAAATACGACCAGGCTGGACCGCGTTATACCTCCTACCCCACCGCTGTGCAGTTTCATGAGGGGTTCGGTGAGGCGCAGTACCGGGCGCTTGCACAGGCATCCAACGCCAGTGGCCAGCCGCTCTCGCTCTATTTCCACATTCCGTTTTGCGACACTGTCTGTTTCTACTGCGCCTGCAACAAGGTGGCGACCAAAGACCGCAGCCTGCCAGCCCAGTATCTGCAACGTGTCTATCGCGAACTGGAGATGCAGGGACAGCTGTTCGATCGCTCCCGACCAGTCGAGCAGCTCCATTGGGGCGGTGGCACGCCGACCTTCATCAGCCACGCTGAAATGCGTGAGCTGATGGAGGAAACCCGACGCAATTTCACCCTGCTGGATGATGACAGCGGCGAATACTCCATCGAGATCGATCCCAGGGAGGCGCAGGGCGATACCATCAAGCTGCTGCGTGAACTGGGCTTCAACCGGATGAGCCTCGGTGTGCAGGATTTTGACCCCAAGGTGCAGAAGGCGGTCAACCGGATTCAGTCCAAGCAGGTGACCCTGGACGTGCTGCAGGCGGCTCGGGATGAGGGTTTTCGCTCGGTCAGCATTGATCTGATTTACGGTCTGCCTTTCCAGAGTCCGGAGAGTTTTGAGAAGACCCTGGATGAGATTCTGGAGGTCGATCCTGATCGACTCTCGGTCTTCAACTATGCGCATCTGCCGGAACGCTTCAAGCCGCAGCGCCGCATTAACGAGGTGGATCTGCCGCTGCCGCAGGCGAAACTCGACATCATGCAGATGAGCATCGAGAAGCTGACCGCGGCCGGTTATGTCTATGTCGGCATGGATCACTTTGCCAAGCCCGATGATGAACTGGTGATCGCTCAGCAGGATGGCACTCTCTACCGCAATTTTCAGGGCTACTCGACCCATGCGGATTGTGACTTGGTGGCGATTGGTGCGACCTCGATCGGCATGGTGGGGCCAAGCTATGCGCAGAACATGCGCACGCTGGATGAGTACTACGATCGCATTGGTCAAGGGCGTCTGGCGGTATTTCGAGGCGTGGAGCTGAGCACGGATGATCAGTTACGGCGCGATGTGATCACCCGCCTGATCTGCCACTTTACGCTCGATTTTGCGTCAGTGGAGTCCCGCTGGAGGATCCGTTTCAGCGACTACTTTGCGGCCGAAATGACGAATTTGCAGGGCATGGCGAACGATGGATTGCTAGAGATCACGGCAGATGGTATCCATGTGTTGCCAAAGGGACGGTTGCTGATCCGCAATATCTGCATGCGGTTTGATGCCTACCTAAGCTCGAAGGAGTCGATGGGCAGCTTTTCCAAGGTTATCTGATCCCGCTGAAACGACCGGAGGGATTGTGCGTTCCAGGGAGGGAGCAGAGTTGGAGTTGTACGGGAACAAACTTGCCGAGAGAATAAAATATCACCCAGTAAACGGCCCCCGTTCACATTTTTTGTCTATTCTTGTTTGCAGACTTACGCATCTGCGTGGGATCATTGGCGCGCTGCTAATGCGCTAGATTCCTGTTGCGGTCCGTAAGTATCTCAACTCAAGCAGCACATCGGTAAACGGAACTAATAACCATTAAAAAGAGGCCGTATGTTCGACGAGAAATCTCGTGAAATCAGTCGGTTGTTGTTTCTTCTGGACATCCTGCTGACGCTGTTTATTTTTGTTGTTTCGGTCCGGCTTTATCCCCTCATCACTGCAGGCGACACAGTAGACGATATGCGTCACTTTGCCCTGCTGCCGCTTATCTGGGTGCCTCTTCTCTATTCCCTCTCGGTCTTTGGGGCCTATCGCGGTCTGCGGGTAATCTCCATCCCCTCCTATGCCTGGAAGGTCGTAAAGGCGATGGCAATCAGCCTGGCAGTGCTGTTAGGCATGCTGTTCCTGCTGAAGATGACGTTCGTCAGTCGTCAGGTGATCCTGACCTTTGCCGTGATGAATCTGGTGATGCTGGTGGCGGTTCGGGCCGGGTTGATCTGGTGGTATTTCCGCCATTCGGTGCAGCGGGGAGAAAACTGTCTCAAGGTGCTGATCATCGGCATCGGAGGTCGTGTCCAGCGCTTGACCGAGATGCTCGACCGCCATACGGAGTGGGGTATCGACATCATCGGTTATCTCGACACCGATCCCGACCACGTTGGTAAGGAGATCATGGGCAGCAAGGTGCTTGGCACTGTGGCTCAGGTCGGTGAGGTGCTGAACGGCCAGGTGATCGATGAGGTGATCCTGGCGGTGCCGCGCAGCCGCCTCAGCCATATGGAAGAGATCGTCAACGCCTGTGAGGAACAGGGTGTGCGCTTCCGCTTCATGGCCGATGTCTTCGACCTTGAAGTGGCACGCACGCGTCTGGTCGAGCTCGATGGCATCCCACTGCTCACCTTCGATCCGGTGGCGCAGAACGAGGGCATGCTGCTGGCGAAACGTTTCATGGACTTGCTGCTGGTGCTGGCCGCGATGCCGGTTGTAGCGCCAGTGATGGGCTTGGTGGCCCTCGCCATCAAGCTCGATGATGGCGGCCTGGTGTTTTTCAAGCAGGAGCGGGTAGGGCTGCGCAAGCGACTGTTTCCTATGTATAAATTCCGTTCGATGGTGGTGGATGCCGAGGCTAAACTGAAAGAGATTGAACACCTGAACGAGGCTGAGGGCCCGATCTTTAAGATCGAGAAAGATCCTCGCATCACCCGGGTCGGGCATTTTATCCGCAAGACGAGCCTCGATGAGCTTCCGCAACTGCTGAATGTACTGCGCGGACATATGAGTCTGGTGGGGCCGCGTCCAATGTCACAGCGCGATGTGGGACTCTTTGAACGGGGTATTCAACGCAAGCGTTTCAGTGTCAAGCCGGGCCTGACCTGTCTCTGGGCGATCAAGGGCCGAAGCAGGCTGACCTTTGAACAGTGGCTGGTGCTCGACCTGCAGTATATCGATGAGTGGTCCTTGTGGCTCGACCTGAAGATTCTGTTGTTAACAGTGCCCGTGGTCCTGAAGGGTAGTGGTTCGATGTAATGGGCGACCGTTCGGGCGCTCCCAATTAATTCTTAACAACCTATATAAACTCTAATGAATGCAGAAGCTACGGTTGATCTTTTTGGAATTCCGGTGGCTACGGTCAATATGTCGCAAGCGCTCGATCGGGTGCATCAGGCGATAGAGACACATCAACCGCTTCAGATCGGTGTGGTGAACGCGGCCAAAGTGGTCAACATGGGAAAAAATCCCGAGCTGAAAGAAGCGGTGCTTTCGTCCGATGTGATCTTCGCCGATGGTGCGGCGATTGTGCTGGCAGCCAAGGTGCTCGGTCATCCCCTGCCTGAGCGGGTGACCGGTATCGATCTGATGTTTGGCATGTTTGAGCGTGGCAAGGATCTTGGCTACCGGGTCTATTGCCTCGGTGCCACGGAAGAGGTTTCGAAGCAGGTGGAAGAGAACATCGCCCGCGACTACCCGGGATTGATCCTGGCAGGCCGCCATCACGGCTACTACGGCGAGGACGAAGAGCAGGCCATCGCTGAAGATGTTCGTGACTCCAAGGCCGATATCCTGTTGGTGGCCATGACTTCGCCGAAGAAGGAGAAGTTTCTCGCTAAGTGGATGGATTTCATGAATGTGTCTGTCTGCCATGGTGTAGGCGGATCGTTCGATGTCTATTCCGGCAAGGTAGAGCGGGCGCCGGAGATGTGGCAAAAGTATGGACTTGAGTGGCTTTATCGCGTCAAACAAGAGCCTGGCCGGCTTTGGAAGCGCTACCTCTTCACTAATATAGAGTTTCTGTGGCTGCTGCTTAAAGAGCGGTTGTTTCCCAAAAAGCGGTAGGTGTGAGTGCAGCAGATAATTTCTGCTTGAGGATGGAATCAAAGATCTTGCAAGCGACCAAAGAGGCGTGCAGGGAAGAGAGGCGGTGGATTGCAAAACGGGCCTCTAAGAAACCGATTTAATGTGAGGAGAGAGATACGTGAATTCTGGATCAAACGGTGGGGCTGCCGCCGGCAAGCGCAATCTGGTCTACATCATGTCACCGAGCTATGCGGGCTCGACCCTGTTGACATTCCTGTTGGCTACCCACCCAAAGATCGCAACCATCGGAGAGCTGAAGGCGACCTCGATGGGCGATCTGGATGTCTACAACTGCTCCTGCGGTAAGCTGATTAAGGCATGTGGTTTCTGGAGAGACGTGCAGAGAGGCATGGCTGAGCGTGGGCGTTCTTTCTCTCTGGAGCAGTTTGGCACCAGTTTCGAATCCGGCTCTGGACTCTGCAACAAACTGATGCGCGCGGCAGTGCGTGGCGGTCTATTTGAAACCGCCAGGGACATCGGATTTGGCTTGATGGGGGGGTGTCGTAAGGAGCGGGATGAGATCCTGATGCAGAATCGCGAGATCATCGATCTGGTCATCGGTCTTCAGGAGGGAGACACCTTCCTAGATGGCTCGAAAGACCCGGTCCGTCTGAAACTGATGCATCAGAGTGGGCTGTGGAATATCAAAGTGATCAATCTGGTGCGCGACGGCCGGGGAGCCACTAACTCGATCATGAAACACTACGGTGTTGACATGGAAGAAGCAGTCAACTCCTGGGTTTTTACCTCAAAGGAGATGCAGCAGACCGCGGCCCTGTTCAGGGAAGATGAGATCTTCAACATGAAGTATGAAGATCTTTGCCGTGATCCCGACAGGCTGTTGAGCGAGATCTATCGTTTTGTCGGTGTCGATCCGCTGCTTGGCAGTGAGGATTTTCGTGGTACTAAGCAGCACATTTTGGGTAACGCCATGCGTCTGAATTCCACTGGCGAGATCCGGCTCGATGAGAAGTGGAAGGAAAAACTGACCGAGGCAGAGCTGGAGATCTTCGGGCGTATTGGCGGTGAGATGAACCGCTTCCTGGGATACCAGTAACCCCTTCTGTTTTCCCGGTATGGAACAGCATTCTCTGCTCCATGCCGGGGGCTATCAGCGATTCTTCAGTGCCTTGATCGCCTTTGCATGGCCTTGGGAGGCCGCCCGCTGGATCCACTGCATCGCCTGCTGGTCGTCTTTTTCCACCCCAAATCCGTGATGATAGAGATAGCCAAGGGTATATTGGGCGCGGGCGTCACCGGCAACGGCGACCGGGAAGAGCAGATGGAAGGCGCGTTCATACTCCTTCTTTTTATACGCTTCTTCGACCTTCTCCATCACCCAGTCGGGGTTGTTGAGTTGCTCCTCCTGTTGCGTTGTACTGCTGCATCCAGCGAGCAGCAGCAGACTCAGTGGGATTGCAGTGAACAGGCTTGTTGCGTGTGTTGCGCTTTTCATCTTGATTTAAGTGTTAGCCGACAAGTTGGTTGAGGTCAAAGATGGGCAGCAGAATGCCCATGACGATTACAGTTACGATGGCGCCCATTACTAGGATCAGGATCGGCTCGAACAGGCCGAGAAGCGTCGAAATGAGCGACTCGATCTCCTTCTCCTGAATATTCGCTGAGCGCTCGAGCATGCCTTCCAGATTACCGCTCGATTCGCCACTGGCCAGCAGACTCAGGGTCAGCGGGGGGAAATAGCCGGTCTTCTCCAGCGCCGCGTGCAGGCTACTGCCCTCACGAACGCGTAGCGAGGCCTCTTCGACTGCAGCGCGCATCGGCAGGTTGGTGACTACCTGGGAGGCGATTCGCAGTGCATCCAGGATCGGTACGCTGCTCGCTGCCATGATGCTCAGGGTGCGGGAGAAACGTGCCGCATTGGCGCTGCGTGTCAGCCTGCCGAGCAGGGGGATGTGCAGGATGATCTTGTGCCAGGCGAGACGCGCAGCGGGGCGTTTCAGGGTTATGTTGACCGCCAGCCCAAGCAGTAGCAGCAGCACCAGAATGGTGAGTCCATGGTCGCGGAAGACGTCACTGGTGGCGATCAGGAGCTTGGTGATCAGCGGCAGTTCCTGGGCCATATTGTCGAACATGCGGGTGACTTGAGGCACGATGTAGGTGAGCAGACCGGCGACGATCAACACTGCGACGATGGTGAGCAGGGCTGGGTAGAAGAGCGCTAAAACGGTCTTTTGATGCATCTGCTGGCGCATCTCTGTGTAATCGGCCAGACGCTCTAGCACCAGGTCGAGATGCCCCGACTCCTCACCGGAGGCGACGGTGCGAATATAGAGTTCCGGAAAGATGCGCGGGAATTCACTGAGGCCGTCGGCGAGGCTTCTGCCTTCTAGTACCTTGGCCCGGACCGCGAGCAGAATGTGCGAGATATGGCGTTTCTCCGACTGTTTGGAGACCGTCTTCAATACCTGTTCAACCGGCAGGGCCGCTCTCAGCAGTGTCGCCATCTGCCGCGTCAACAGTGCCAGCTCCATCGGGCTGATGCCCCGCTGCAGGGTAAAACGACGGCTCTGGGTGGCACTGGCACTGGCGCTGGCGGTGCTGACAGAGAGCGGGGTGAGGCCGCTCTCGCGTAGTTGCTGGCGGATCTGGCGTGGGCTATCGCCCTCCAGCATTCCCCGTTTCTCTTTTCCGGATCCATCGAGGGCTATGAATTCAAAGGCATCCAAGATCAGCTCTCCTGGGTGACGCGGATGATCTCGTCGATAGTGGTATCACCTTCGAGTACCCTCCGCATGCCGTCCTGACGGATGCTGGAGCAGGATTTTCGTACGTGCTCGAGCATCTCCAGTTCGCCTTCCCCCTTGTGGATCAGGTGGCGCAGGGTCTCGTCAACCAAGATTAACTCGTAGATGCCGGTGCGCCCCAGATAGCCCTGATTGCGGCAGTGTTCGCAGCCTTCGGCAGTATAGATGGTCGCCTCCTGATCGTCGCTCAGACCGAGCAACTTCCGCTCCTGCTGCGTCGGGGTACCAGGTTTTTTGCAGTGCTGGCAGAGGGTGCGGACCAGCCGCTGCGAAAGTACTGCCAGCAGGCTGGAGGAGAGCAGAAAGGGCTCCACGCCCATGTCACGTAGCCGGGCGATGCTGCCGATGGCAGTGTTGGTGTGCAGGCTCGACATCACCATGTGACCGGTGAGACTCGCCTGCACCGCAATCTGCGCGGTCTCCAGATCGCGGATCTCACCCACCATCACCACATCGGGGTCCTGGCGCAGGATGGCGCGCAGCCCGCGGGCGAAGGTCAGGTCGACCTTGGTATTGACCTGGGTCTGACCGATGCCATCGAGATTGTACTCGATCGGGTCTTCCACGGTGACGATGTTGCGGGTCTGGGTGTTGAGCCGAGTCAGGGTCGCATACAGGGTGGTGGTTTTACCGGAACCGGTTGGTCCGGTGACCAGGAAGATGCCATGGGGGCGCTTGATCACATCCGGGTCGATCTGCTGCAGCATGGCGGGTTGCATGCCTAGCTGGCTGAGATCGAGTTTGCCTGCCTGTTTGTCGAGCAGACGCAACACCACTCGTTCGCCATAGCTGGAGGGCAGGGTGGAGACGCGCACGTCCACCGGACGATTGCCGACCTTAAGGGAGATGCGGCCATCCTGAGGCACGCGCTTCTCGGCGATATCGAGTTGCGCCATGACCTTGATGCGGGAGATCAGATAGGGGGCGACATTGCGCGGAGGATGCAGCACTTCGCGCAGTAGCCCGTCGACGCGGAAACGCACCACCAGGCGGTGCTCGTAGGGTTCGATATGGATATCCGACGCCTCCTCCTTGATCGCCTCGGTGAATAGCGCGTTGATCAAGCGGATGATCGGCGCGTCATCCTCGCTGTCGAGCAGGTCCTCTGGCTGGTTGAGGGCGCGGGCGGCATCGTCCAGATCCAGGTCGTCGCCCATGGTCTCCATGATCTTGGTGGACTGGCCGGAGCCCGATTCATAGAGCATCGAAAGTTTCTTGTCGAACTCCTCCTCACTGATCTCCTGCATGACAAACGGCTGTCCAAGATAACGGCGCAGCTCGTTGAATATGCTAACCGGAACCCCCGCCTTATGGAGTACCCGGGTCTGCTGCACCAGTGCGTCGACAGTCACCAAAACTCCCTGGCGACGGGCGAAGATGTAGGGGATTTCGTCTGGTCGTTGGGGCGGGGTGGGAAGCAGCCGGCTGGGTGCGTCGACTGATTCGCTTGCCTCTTCCAGGGGGTGGGTCTCACTCATTGCTGAGTCGCCAGTTATTGGGCACTGTCGCTGTCCTGATCCCCAAACGGGTAGGGCAGCGCGTTGAAACGGTCAGGCAATACAGGCGCTTCCTGATCCGGCATCAGATTGACTCCCCGTTGACGCAGATCCATCTGCTGGGCGCGGAAATAGTTGTATTTGTCGCTGGTGACCGATGCGTGGGTCGCTGCGTCGCGTACGATTATCGGGCGTAGAAAGACCATCAGGTTGCGTTTCACCTTGATGGTGTTTCTGGCACGGAATAACACACCGACCCCGGGGATATCGCCGAGCAGCGGCACCCGCTCATCGACCTGCTGCAACTGCTCGTCGATCAGGCCGCCGAGCACGATGGTATGACTGTCTTCCACCATCACCACGGTCTTGATGGTGCGCTTGTTGGTGACGATATCGGTGGTGCCGGCGCTGGTGGTGGGGTCGATGCTCGACACCTCCTGTTCGATGCTCAGCTGAATCGCGTTGCCCTCGTTGATCTGTGGTGTGACTCGCAAGGTGAGGCCCACATCCTGACGCTGGATGGTCTGGAACGGGTTGACTGAGGTGCTGGAGGCGCCGGTGGAGGCATATTGGCCGGTGAGGAAAGGTACGTTCTTGGCGACCACAATCTCGGCTTCCTGGTTGTCCAGGGTCAGGATGCTCGGGGTGGAGAGGATGTTGGATGAGCTGTCACTCTCCAGTGCCCGGATCAGCATGGCGAAATCGACGCCAGAACGGGTGAACTTCCCCAGCCCAATCAAGGTGCCTGAAGGAATGGATGGAAGCACTCCTGCGGCGGCTGCACCTGCGATATCACTGATCTTCGGCGTGCCAAGGTTAATGATGCCCACCGGCGCTGTGTTGCCGGAGGGTGAACCGTCGACGATCCACTGCACGCCCAGATCCTTGGTCTTGTCGAAGGAGACCTCGGCGATGATCGCTTCCACCAGCACCTGGGCGCGGCGGATATCGAGCTTTTTGATGATGCCCTGCAGGCTTCTGAAGATGTCGGGTGGCGCGGAGATGATTAGCGCGTTGGATGACTCGTCGGCCTGGATATTGACCGATGTCTTCTTCGCCTTGGGAGTGCCAGCCTTGCGGTTCTGGTCGATCGAATCACTAACGCCGGTCAACACGCTCACCATGTCTTTGGCGTTGGCATAACGCAGATAGATGACCTGGGCGTTGCCCTCATTCTCGAACGGGGTGTCGAGGTGTTCGATGACCACCCTGGCGCGCAGCCGGGCAGTGCGCCCACCAGTCAACAGGAGGCTGTTGGTGCGTTCGTCGGCGACCATCTTGACCGGCGTGGCCCCGCCCTTTGCCTGATTGCCCTGCAGGCTGGTGAGAATGCGTACTACCTCGGCGGCCGATGCGTGTTGCAGGGTAATCACCTCCACCGAATTGTCACTTACCTTGTCGATCTGCGAGATGATCTTCAGCAGACGGTCAACGTTCTGGCGGCGGTCGGAGATGATCAACACGTTGGTGGTCGGGTAAGCGGCAAGGTACCCCTGTTGCGGGATCAACGGGCGCAGGATCGGCACCAGCTGCGCGGCTGCGACATTCTTCACCTGGATGATGCGGGTGACCATCTGGTCACCGGGGAGAACCTCAAGACTCTCGGTCGGGATGCCAACCTGTTTGGCCTTGACGTCGGGTACGATCTTGACGACGCCGCCAGCAGGAACAGTGGAGAAGCCATGTACTTCGAGGATCGAGAGGAAGACTTGATAAAACTCCTCTTTCTCCATTGCGTGAGCAGAGATCACGGTGACTTTGCCTTTGACCCGCGGATCAACGACAAAGTTGGTGCCGGTGTGTTCAGAAACCGTCTTGATTAGCGCATTGATGTCGGCATTGTTGAGGTTGAGCGTGATGCGGTCGGCAAACACGCTGCTGCTTTGCAAAAGCAGTGTCAGTAGGACAAAGCTAAGCAGCCAGCCCAGAGTTCGACTTTTGGGGTTCGGATGTGGTCCCGGAGCATTCATGTTCATGAATCATATCCACTGTGATTGCGGCTTTGAAAGCGCCCGCAAAGGAGCGCGGAATCGATCCGCTCGAGTGTAATAATTCCTTTAATCATCAGTGTGTTATGCATGACGTGTGTAATACTGACAAATGGTAGCAGAAAGCAAAACTGGCGTATATGTCGTGGATGGGATGACGGTCGCGGTTAAGTATGGAGCAGTTACGCATTTCTGGATTCTCTGAATGAATCTGGACAAAGCAGATTGGAGGTAAAAATTCGTCACTTTGAGGTGTTAATCGCATCGTCGCTCAACGACATCCTGTCACCGCGACACTTGCCAGCTATTGCGACCGACTGCATGGATGCAGGAGGTAGAGCCACGCATGGAGCGGTTGTCGAGATTAACAACGAAAAAGCGGCGGATTCCGGACCCAAGATGCGAGTTCATGATTCGTTCAGAGGCTCCCTAGAGCTGACCGCTGTATTTTATATTGACGCCGCCGCTGCCGTCTTGCTGGCCCAGCGCCCGGATTGCCTGTACCAGGCCGGGGTCGGCGGAACCCTTGGGTAGCATGCGGACCGATATCTGGTAGTTGCCGTCGGCATTGAGTGCTGCGTTGCCTTTGACACTCAAGGGCCCCCCAAGATCCCGGATGGTGGTTTTGATGTCTCCCTCCCTGGAACTGATGTTGAACTCGATGGAGCCGATCGAGGCCGTTACGGGGCTTTTGACGCCTGCACTTTGCCAGCGGATGGTGCCGGTTACGGCGTTGGGACGGCCCTGCTCAACCCGTACGCCATGCAGGTCGAGATCAACATCCCCGGCTGGCTGAATAAAACGTTGCTGCATCATGTGGGCCACTAGTTCAGCCTTGATCACCCCCTTCAGCTTGCTGATTATCGGGTCGCCATTGATCGCCAGACCAGCGGTGCCAGCCAGTTGTTGACCCTGGCCGCGTAGGTTGAAACGGTAGAGCAGGCTGCCCTGCAGCAATCCCCGTGGTGAGAGGCGCCACTTTACGCCGCCGAGGTTGGCGCCATTGTAGGCGAGCTGGCGGGCCTCTCCCGACCAGATGGTACCGCTGATGCCGCCCATCACCAGTGGCATCTCGGCACTGCTGGCTGCCCAGCCCCAGGCGTGTCTGGCTGGGACGTTGGCCAACAGAAATGCCAGATAACAGAGCAGCCCCAGCAGGATCAGACCGGTCTTGCCCTTCATGGAGCGGACCTCTCTAGGCTGATACGGGCGTTGATCCGTCCTGGTTTATCTTTGCTGTCGATATTCATCGAGACGACCTGAATACGGTACTGCTGCTGCAGCAGTCCGAGCCAGCGCAGCATGGCGTCGAAAGCCGCATTCTCCATCCAGACCTGTACCCGGTTGTCACCCTGGGGTTTGATCTGATCGATCTGTTTGCGTAGGCGATTCTGTGTGGCAGTACGGTCGACCAGGGTGAACAGGGATTCGTTGGACTTCACCGAGGCGTTGGCGGGCTGTGCGGCGCGCAGCTGTGCAACCTCACTGACGGCCGACTGCAGCCAGGCGAGGGTGGCGCGTTGACTCTCGAGCTGGGCCTGTTTGCGCTCTAGCTTGCTGATGAACGGAGTCCAGACGAGCAGATAGATTAGCAGGATCAGCAGCGAGGCGCCTCCTGCCAACAGGGCTAGGCGCTCACGCGGGGGTTTTGCGTAGAACCAGCGGATCATGAACCACCCCGGGTGATGCGCAGATGGGAGGTCACTTCATTTCCTTTGGCGTTGGCGGAGCGGATCTCTACCGTAAGTCCTTCGTTTTCGAGCCGCTTCTTGAGCGCCTCGATCGCCTGTATCTCCCGGGTCGAGAGCTGAATGTCGAGTTGACCATCACGGTAGCTGATGCCTCGCAGCTTACTGCCGTGGCTCTCTTTGATGGCCGATGCGGGGGCGATGAAGAGACTGAAAAAGTCGGCCTGGTTGGTGCTCTGGGTGGTGTGCAACTCTTTCAGTTTCTGCTCGGTCTGAGCCTTCGCATCTACCAGCCGTTTGGTTTCTGGAAAGGTGGAGTGAAATAGCTGGCTGATCTGTTGCGACAGCTGGCTGTTTTCCTGATCTATCTTGATGAAGTCGAGCACAGAGAGGGCGACCTGGAGCGTAAGAAAAACCATCAGTAGTACGGCGGCTGAGATCCAGGGCTTGAGCAGCTGAACCCCGGCATCCACATGGCGGTATTCGCCCTGCAGCAGATTGAGCAGGCTGCGGGAATCCAACCCCTTGGCCATCAGCTCTATCAGGTTGCCGTCGAAGGCGGTGGTGGTGGCAGGGTAGTCGAGCTTGCTCAGCGCCAGGTCGTAGTAGGGCGCAGAACTCAGATTGGGCGGTTGAATGAATTCTATCTGTTCCGGCGCGGCATCTTGGTGTTCTTCGAGGCTGAGACGCAGTAGCTCAGCAAAGTTGATCGGGTCGGCGCCGAAGCCGGTGTTGAGACCGGTACGTACCAGCACCTGGTCATCACCGAGATAGACGGTCCAACTGCCAGGCGTGTGGGGTAGGCCGAGGAAATCGGGATAGAGGTAGCTGGGTTCGATGCCCGCGGCTTCGAGACTCTCCAGCCAGTAGTCCATCTGCCGCTGGGCCACTACGGCGACCTTGATCTGCTTGCCATCCGCACGCGTATCGATAGCGAAGTGGAGTGTCGCCACATCTTCGATCAGCGCGTTTTCGATGGCATAGGGGACCGCCTGCAGCAGGCGCTGACGATTGCTAGTGGGGGCATCCATCTGCGCTAAGGTGATTTCAGCGGAGGGCACAAAAACGATGACTTGACGGCCTTTGGCCTGAACTGCGGCCTCGGCCAGGCTGCCGTTGCCGGCTGGTCCCTGGGGTTGTTCCTCCCCGGTGTATAGGGGGCGCCAGCTGGCCTGGAGCTCTTCTTGGCCGTGGAGGTGTATGACGAGTGTTTCTGCCACTAGAAAAGCCCGATAGCGCGTTGCAGGACGCGCGTGCCCTGGTCGTCCCTAGTAAAAATGGTCTGCAAAGTCTGGCTCGATGTATCCATGCTCACCGTGGTCTTGAGAAGGAAATAATGACTGGAAACATCGACCAGTGAGGCTATTTCTTCAAGTTGATTGTTATTATCGCCCAAAATTGATTTGAGTCTATCTTTGAAAGCCTTGATGGTCGTGAACGGATCCTCTTTCCGTCCTTCGCTCAGGCTCTTGGAGGAGGATTCATCGAGATTGTCGCTCAGGGCGCCAAGCAGGATGGGATCAGCGGTGTTGACGTTGAGCTTGCTAGCCGTGGGCAGGGTGGTGACGTAGGGTTCCAGCTTGTCGTAGATCTCCGGGGTGACACCCGCAATCAGACGCAGCTCGGTGACCGAGGTCATCTGGCTGTTGGGAGTGCGGTAGGGGGGCTCTCTGCCGAGATATTCATTGTCTTCGGCACCATCGGGAAAGCTTGGATTGATGTCGGCATCGATCCAGTCGGCAATTGCCTGGGCGATGCCGGGCTCAAGCCCCAGTGCCTGCAGCAGGCGTTTGAAGTAGGCGAGTTGACGGGCGAATTCGGTTTTCGAATCCTCGTTGGCTTCGGCCTCGAGATAGAGGTTGTTGAGGTTGAAGCGCGCCTGCAGGTCGATAATCTTCGCCTCGATCTGTCCGACGTCGATTGCTGTGGCCGGCAGCTCCTTGGCCCAATCCTCATCCAGGCCATCATATTTGTCGTGTTTGGCATCCTCCTCCTTGTCACGAATCAGCTGCCCCTTGGCCCAGGCTTCGCTGCCGAGGGTTAAGAAGTAGCGCTGATCGGCGTGTAGTACGTTGGCGGTGCGACGGGTGCTGATCTGCATTTTTTCGGTCATGGCGATGGCGGTGATCGAGGCGAGTGAGACAATCACCAGGGCAGTGATCAGCGCCACTCCACGTTGGCTGCGATGGCTTGCAGGAGTGTGCTGCATTACCGACCCTCCGCTGCTGGTTGCTTCGCCGGTAGTTGTTCTGAGATTCGGAACAGCCGGCGGATCGGGCCCCAGGCCTCGAGTTCCAGTTTGAGTTCGATGGCTCGTGGGAGTTCGGGGACGGGCTTCGTTCGGGGCAGGTTGCCGGTGTCGGGCCACTCCGTGTGTAGTTTCAGCTGGTGGTCGAGGAACCTGAGTTCGATCTTTTTGACTCCGGAGAGCAGCTCGGTACGCACCGGCTTGTCCTCCTGGGAGCGGTCCAAGGTCAGCCATCTCAGGCGGTAGAGCTTCTCATCCTCCAGTTGATAGGCGATCCGCTGCAGGCTGCTGCGGGGCAGCTTTAACGGGTTGGCAAAGCCACCGCGGGTGAACTCGACCAGGTTGTTTTCGCCGAGCGAACCGCTGCGTAGGGGAGGCTGGGTATCGCCGTGTTGGTCACGGATGCTGCGCGCCACCACCTGTTCCAGGTCCTGACGAATCAGCGCCAGCGCCAGCTGCGCTTTGGAGAGGCGATCCAGGTGGGCGCGGGTTGACTCCTCGATGTTGAGCACGCTCTTGATGCCGCCGTATGCGATGATCGAGACGAAGGAGAAGACGGCGATGGCGATCAGCAGTTCCAACAGGGTGAAGCCGCGCACTGCGGTTGTCTGGGTCCGGGGGGGCATCTCTGTAGGCTATTCCGGTTGTCCCAGAAAACTGACCAGCCGGGTGACCGGGTTGTCATCCTGCTTGTCGCGGAATACCGAGATCTCCACCAGTCGCACCCGGTCGTCTGGGGTGGCCTTGATGATGCGCTGCCAGTGCCACTCGTGGTGCCCCATCTCCTCACTGCCGCTTTTTTTGCCATGCGAGGGCCAGGTGCCTGAGATCTGCAGTTCGGTGATCTGGTTGGCAGCTACCCAGTGGGCGAGAGTCTTGTCCCTCAGATGGGTGGTGTTGGCGGCCTGGTTGGCGGCAACCTTGATCGCCGAGCCGAGGGCGATGGCAAGGATTGCCAATGCGATCAGCACCTCGAGCAGAGTGAAGCCTTGCTGAGCTGTCACAAGCCAGCGTCGCTCAGAGCGCGGGGGTGTGCTGGAAATCGATGCTGCCATTTTCGCTGCCCTCGATGTAAAACCTGTCATCGGTTGCTTCAGAGATAAAGGTGATGTGAAACGGGGTGATCTCGCCGCTGGGAAGGATCAGGATGCTCGGTGCCAGTTTCTCCTCCTCTTTTTCTGCTGGGTGATAGTCGCTGTCGAGGGCGATGCGGACCTCATCCGGCAGCGAGCGTTTGCGGAACACGCTCTCGGTGCTGGCCTGCCACTTGTCTTTTTGCCGGCGAAGAAACTGGTAGCCGTCGTGGTCCACCGCGATGCCGATCAGTGCGTTGCTCAGCAGCGCCTCTTCGCTGGCGAGCTGCGCCAGGCTGGCGAAGCGGCGCGCTTCAGTCTTCAGGATCTCTTCTGGAGATTGGCCGCTGAAGGAGATGGTGATCTGGCTGACGATGATGCCGATGATTACGATCACCACCATCACTTCCAGCAGGGTGAAGCCCCTGATAGCGGCTCCGCCCGGCAGGGTGAGGCCGCCTCGCTGGAAGTGGTTGGTGGTCACTGCTCCAGATTCCAGTTTCCTATGTCATCGTCTGTGGACTGCAGATCGAGGCCGGAGGAGTAGATGTCGACCGCGCCATGGGAACCCGGGCTGAGGTAGAAGTAGTCGTTGCCCCAGGGGTCTTTCGGCAGGCGGTCCAGATAGCCGCCTTGCTTCCAGTTGCGCGGCTCAGGCGCGCCGGAGGGTTTGCTGACCAGCGCCTCCAGGCCTTGGTCGGTGCTGGGATAGAGCATATTGTCCAGGCGGTAGAGATTGAGGGCCGCCTCCAGGGCTCGGATGTCATTTTTCGCCTTGGTGACACGCGCCTGCTCCGGGCGATCCATGATTTTGGGGACAACGATCGCAGCCAGGATGCTGAGGATAACCACCACCACCATGACTTCGATCAGGGTGAAGCCAAGACCGGAGCGGATCGGGGTGTTGCCGTGAATCGTACGTTTAACGGGTGCCAATGTCATGTTCCCTCTATGGGCCAGTTGTGTTGATGATCCATCCCCTGTGGAATGGTTGCGGGATAGAAGCAGGGCCTGCTTTGGAGCGGCATGCCGCTACAGGAGCTGGCTGCAAAGACTAGCAGAGTCAGCAACCCCATTTCCATTGGTGAATTGTGACGGGGTTTTTCCTATAGTTACTCGGGGTTGGGAACTCTTGTAACAGAGCACTGTTTAGGACTTATTTTTTTGTAAAATCAGTGACATGGCGGGGCAGTTCCGCTAATCCTGGATGCTGCTGGAGGATTGTAGGGGATTACGGTTTGCGCGGATGCTGTTTCGAAAGCTTTAGTCTTTGGCTGGGCGGCCGACAGCCGGCGGAGATGCCTGGATAGACGAGATGATGTGAGTCGAGTGTGGATATAGGGACGATCGGATACTCTTTTGCTGCGTTGCTGTTTTTTCTTCTGAGTGTGCTGCTGTTCACCAGTTGGCGTGGCAAGCTAGAAGGCGCGTTCCTGCTCTCTGCGGTTTTTATTACCGCTTTGTGGCATGTTTCGGCGGTGATCTGGCTGCAGCTGGGAGGCGTCTGGTCGAGCAGCGCCTATGTTTTCCTCGAAAATGCGAGGAATATTGCCTGGTTTATCTTTCTCTTCAGACTGCTGGTTCCGTTCAAAATGCAGGCGGGCAGAGACGCCCGGTTGTTCACTTTTCTACCTGGACTGGTTTTGATCGGCGCCAGCCTGATGCTGCTGCTGGAAACAATCAATGTGCTGCTGATTGCCGCGCAACAGGGACCACTGATCGCCGATTTGGAACTGCCGAATCATCTGGGTCTGGCGATCATTGGCCTGATCCTGATCGAACAGCTGTTCCGCAATACCCGCCTAGAACAGCGCTGGAAGCTGAAGTATCTCTACTTCGGCATCGGTTCGATCTTTGCCTACGATTTCCTGCTCTACGCTGATGCATTCCTGTTTACTCATGTGGACCAGGATCTGTGGAATGCGCGGGGCTATGTCAACGCTCTGGTGGTGCCGATGCTAGCAGTGGCCGCGGCGCGCAATCCCGGTTGGTCGGTCAAAGTGTTTGTCTCCCGCAAGGTGGTGTTTCATACCACCGCCCTGGTCGGGGCCGGCATCTATCTGCTGTTTATGTCGGCGATCGGTTACTACATCCGCTATTATGGCGGGACTTGGGGCAAGGCCGCACAGATGGTCTTCTTCTTCCTGGCGCTGGCGACCCTGGTTGCGCTGCTCTTTTCCAGCCATCTCCGCTCCCGCACCAAGGTCTTCTTGAATAAGCACTTTTTCAGATACAAATACGATTATCGTGAAGAGTGGTTGCGAATCATTCACACCCTTTCGGATGGTGAGCCGGGCACGCAGATCCGTGAGCGGGTGATCAAAGCTCTGGCCGATCTAGTTGACTCCGGAGGCGGACTGCTCTGGATGCGCGATGAGTCGGGTAGCTTTCAGAGTGTCAGTCATTGGCAGGCGGCTGAGTGTCACGCCACTCTCAGCGCTGACAGTTCTCTGGTGAATTTTTTTAAAGACCGCGATTGGATTGTCGATCTTGATGAGTACGCAGGCTATCCCGATCTCTACGAAAATCTGCAGCTGCCGGGCTGGCTTGAAGAGATCCAATATGCCTGGCTGTTACTGCCGATACGCCATCACAGTGAGTTGATCGGATTTATGGTGCTGATCCGGCCACGTGCGCCACGCCAGATCAACTGGGAGGACAGGGATCTTTTGAAGACTGCATCGCAGCAGGCGGCGAGTTATCTCGCATTGCTGAAGGCATCGGAGGATCTGGCTCGGGCGAACCAGTTCGAAGCCTTTAACCGTCTCTCCGCGTTTGTAGTGCATGATTTGAAAAACCTGGTGGCCCAGCTCGACTTGGTGGTTACCAATGCGGCCAGACATAAAAACAACCCGGCCTTTATGGAGGATGCCATCAATACCGTCGATCATGCGGCGACCAAAATGAAACGCCTGCTGGCGCAGTTGCGACAGGGGCGTTTCAGCAAGAGCAGTTCGCGAGTGTTTCCGTTGGCAGAGGCTTTGCAAGAGGCGGTCAGAGGGCACTCCGGCTTTCTACCCGTGCCTGAATTGCAGGTGAGTGGGGAGGCGGGTCTGGTGGTGGCCGATAAGGATCGGCTGAGTGCGGTGATCGGTCACTTGATCAAAAATGCTCAAGAGGCGACCGCTGATGATGGTTTTGTGCGCCTTGAGATGGACGAAAAGGATGGAGAACTGTGGGTCACGATCAGTGACAATGGCTCGGGAATGGAAGCTGGTTTTATCCGTGACAGGCTGTTTCAGCCCTTTGAGACGACAAAAGGTAACGCGGGAATGGGCATTGGTGTCTATGAAAGTCGAGAATTTATTCGCGGTTTGGGGGGGGTGATCACAGTTGAGAGTGAGGTGGGAAGAGGAACAGTATTCACGCTTAGGCTTCCTGTGCATAATGTCCAGCCGTCCCCGGACGGCATGCGATCGGGCGCAGTGGCGGAAGTTTAGGGACCTGAAGCGAATAGGGAATTGAGATGTTAAGACCACTTCTAATCGTTGAGGATGATCCGGGTCTGCAGAGTCAGCTGCGCTGGTGTTTTGATGGCTATGACGCCAAGATCGCTGGAGACCGGGAGTCAGCCATTGCGGCGCTGAGGCGTTTCACTCCCCCGGTGGTGACCCTCGATCTGGGGTTGCCGCCCGATCCTGCCAACGTCAGCGAGGGGCTGCTTACACTGAAACAGATCCTCTCCCTCGCACCCCATACTAAGGTTATCGTGGTGACCGGCAACGATGACCGGTTAAATGCGCTGAAGTCACTCGAATTTGGCGCCTATGACTTCTACCAGAAGCCGATTGATCCGGAAGTGCTGAAGGTTATTATCGATCGGGCCTATCAGCTCTATGAGTTGGAAGCGGAGAATCGTGCCTTTTCCGCCCAGCAGAGGATGACCCCACTCGATGGGGTGATTGCATCGAGCACCGAGATGATCTCCGTCTGCCGGGTGATCGAGAGGGTGAGCCCAACCGATGCAACAGTGCTGTTGCTGGGGGAGAGTGGCACCGGCAAAGAGGTGTTGGCGAAGGCGGTCCATGACCTGAGCGACCGCTCGGAGAACAAGTTTGTTGCGATTAACTGCGCCTCGATCCCTGAGACTTTGTTGGAGAGCGAGCTTTTTGGCTACGAGAAGGGCGCCTTCACCGGAGCAGCCAAGCGTACCCTTGGCAAGATAGAGACCGCTACCGGTGGCACCCTGTTTCTGGATGAGATCGGTGACATGCCGATTGGCCTGCAGGCGAAGCTGCTCAGGTTCCTCCAGGAACGGGTCATCGAACGAGTGGGTGGACGTGAAGTGGTGCCGGTCGACGTGCGCGTAGTCTGCGCCACCAACCGTAATCTGGAGGAGATGATCCAGAGCAGCGAGTTTCGCGAGGATCTCTTCTATCGAGTCAGCGAGATCACCATCAATATCCCGCCGCTGCGTGAGCGTGAGGGGGATGCGGTGATGCTGGCTTGGGCGTTTCTGGCGAAATTTGCATCGCAGAATTCGAGCAAGGTGCGCGGCTTTTCCAAAGAGGCGCTGCAGGCGATCGAGAGCTACTTCTGGCCGGGCAATGTGCGTGAGATGATGAATAAGGTCAAGCGGGCGGTGATCATGGCTGAAGGGTCGCAGATTACCCCAGAGGAGCTGCAGTTGAGTAGTGGCGGTGAGAATCTCCTGCCGTTTAATCTGCGTGAGGTGCGCGAGCGGGCCGAAGCCAAGGCGGTGGAGCGCGCATTGAACTATGTTGAAGGGAATGTCTCGAAGGCGGCCGAGTTGCTTGGGGTGAGTCGGCCGACACTCTATGACCTCGTGAACAAGCATGACCTCAAATAACCTTGCCGAAACCGGTGTGAGGTTTTTTTGGAACGGGCAGGCACTGGTGCTGGTGTCTGCTTTGCTGGTGCCGTTTGTTGCTTATTACCCTTCCCTGGAGCGGCTGGTTGAGCTCTGGTCGGATAAGGGCTCTGTCCTCTCTCACGGCTTTCTGCTGTTTCCCATCTCACTCTATCTCTTCTACCAAGCACTTCGGCAGACGGCGCCGGGATTGCGCATCCAGCCCAGCCTGCTGGGTATTTCGTTCCTGCTGGGTGCGACCTTGCTCTGGCTGCTGGCCGGGCTGGTCTACATTGAGTCGGTGCAGCAGGCGGCGTTCGTATTGGTTCTGCTCGGGGTTGTTGTGAGTCTGCTGGGGGTGCGGCAGGCGCTCCCGTTCTTCTTTCCGATTCTGCTGCTGCTGAGTGTGGTGCCTGTCTGGCAGGTATTGACCCCCTATCTGCAGACCGCGTCGGCTATTGTCTCGGCACAGCTGCTTGATGTAACCGGTTTCACCACGGTGCGCGAAGGCTATCTGATTCTTATCCCTGACGGTGTTTTCGAAGTGGAAGAGGGGTGCAGTGGACTCAAGTATCAGTTGACGGCGGTTACTATCGCGTTTCTCTATGCCAAGGTGAACGGTTTCAACCTCAGGCAGATGTTGATCTACGCCGTGATCGCCTCGGGGATGGCATTCCTTGCGAATATTGTGCGGATCTATAGCGTGGTGG
Organism: endosymbiont of Ridgeia piscesae; assembly: GCF_001443665.1. Lineage (NCBI taxonomy): Bacteria > Pseudomonadati > Pseudomonadota > Gammaproteobacteria > endosymbiont of Ridgeia piscesae. The sequence goes on from NZ_KQ557139.1 coordinate 35,106, forward strand.
CAATTGGCTACTTTACTGGCATGCAAAACCCCATGGTGCAGGATCACGATACCCTGGGGTGGGTTGTGTTCGCCCTCTTCATCTTCGTACTGTTGGTCTATCTGGGACGCCTGTTTCCGCCACAGGCGGAGGAGAAAGCTGTAGATCCAGAGGCTGATGCACCGGTTGCCCTGACGCGATGGCCCGTGCTGGGTGGCGTAGTCCTGGTCAGTATGCTTGGGCCTCTGCTGGCCTTGGCCTACAGTGCTTCAGCAGAGACTGCGGACAGCCTTCGCTGGCGGCTGCCAGAGCAGGTCGGTGACTGGCAGTTGCAGACCCGCCGCCTGACTCAGTGGCAACCGAAGTGGCAGCAGGGCGATCTGGTGCTCCAGGGGCGTTATCTGTCGCATCAGGATAGTGTGGACCTGTTTATCACCCACTTCGAAAAGCAGGCACAGGATAAAGAGGCGGTTCACGTCGACAACAAGATTTTCAGTGGAGAAAGGTGGGCCCGTGTGTCACGCCAGCAGCGGCAGGTTGTGCTGGCGGATGGCAGTCACCTGCCAGTGGAGGCGTCGCTGATCAAAGGCGGCAGGCAGACCTCGCAGCGTCTGGTGTGGCGATGGTATGGTACCGCGGGGCACCGGGTGGCCAGTGGCAGCAGAGCCAAGCTCTGGAATCTCTATGGAACCTTGACCGGGTCGCCGGCTATCTCAGTCGTGCTTGTCAGTACACCGGTGACGTCAGAGCAGCAGGATGCTGAAGCCGTGCTGATGGCGTTTTTGTCGCAGTTTGTGACAGATGTAGAGACAGCACTTTCCCGTTGACGCTGAAGACAGACTCGATTTTGATGGACCCACAATCGCTTTTAGCCAGGGGGAATTAGCAGGATGAAGTATAAAAACCTCATGCAGATGCGCGGCAGGCCAGTTGCACTGGCGGCTGTGGTTTCGCTGGTTTTTATCACTGGATGTAGCGGTGGAAATGAAACGGAGCGGATGGCAAAGGCTGGTGAGCATCTGCAGAATGATGAGCCTGCCAAAGCGATTATCGAGCTGAAAAATGTCTTGCAGAGCAACGCCTCGAATGATCAGGCGCGCGTTATGTTGGCTGACTCTTATCTTGCAGTCGGGGATGGGAAGTCAGCGGAAAAAGAGCTGAAGAAGGCGGCCGAATTGGGTGTTCCAGAGTCAGATCTACTGTCTCGAAAGGCACAGGCGCTACTCGCGCAGCGTCAGTATGACAGAATTCTGGAAGAGCTGGATCCACAGCAGATCTCCGGAAGTGACAGGAAATATCTGTTGGTGGCGTATGCCGAGGCCCGTTTGGCAAAAGGGGAGGAGGCTGAGGCGGCGTCCCTGCTGGAAGCGGCGTTGGATATCGATCCGGTCTTTCCCAAGGCATTGGTCGGCATGGCGCGGATCAATGTCATGCGGGAGGATCTGGAGGCGGCTGTCACACAGTGCCAGAAGGCCGTATTGCAGGATCCAGGCTTCACTGAAGGTTATCTCGTGATGGGGGCGATCCATTTTCAGCGTCAGGAGTTTGATGCGGCTGAGATCGTCTTTGAGAAGGCAATGGAGTCGCTGGCGAGCTCATTTTTTTCCAAGCAGCATTTCGCTGCTCATGTCTCGTTGATCCAGACCCTGCTGGCAGAGAAGAGGCTTGAAAAAGCCGCGACGCGGATAGCGGCGTTTCGAAAGATCCTCCCGGAGCATCCGATCGGAGCCTATTTTTCCGGCCTTTATCACTTTATGGTGGAAGACTATGAGGCGGCTGAGGGCGAGTTGAAACAGGTCATAAGCGCTTCGCCAGATCACCTTCCCACCCTGCTGCTGCTTGGCTCTGTTCATTTCGCCAGACAGAACTATGAACAGGCAAATACCTATCTTAGCCAGTATGTGAATAAAGTCCCCAATCACCTGCAGGCAAGAAAAGTGCTGGGTATGACACGCCTAAAACTCCACCAGCACGAGAGTGCTCTGGAGGCACTTGAGCCCGCACTGGATAATGCCGGTGGGGATGTGGAGATCCTGAAACTGATCGGCAATGCCGCCAGCCGTTCGGGGGATCACCTCTCAGGCACCCGGTATCTGGAACAGGCGGTGAAGGCTGATCCGGGAAACAGCGCGATTCGAGAGGAACTCGCCAAGGCCTATCTGCGCAAAGGCTCGATTGACCAGGCGATCGAGGAGTTGGAGACGCTGTCGGATGCCGATTTGCCAAAAAATCGGCTGATGCTGATCTATGCTTATCTGAGAAAAAAAGAGTTCAGTGAGGCGATTAAACTGACCGACGAACTGATCGCTGAAACCCCCAACTCGCCGATGTTGACGACCCTGAAAGGCAGTATTCATGTGATGCAGGGTAAACGGTCGACAGGGCGCCGGCAGTTGCTAAGGGCCCTGACATTCGAGCCAGGCTATCTTCCAGCCCATTTCGCGCTGGCCCGGTTTGAGCTTGAGGGGGGGAGCCTGGGGAGTGCAAAGAAGCGATTCAAAAAGATTCTTGAGCTGGATGCCAGGAACGTAACTGCCATGCTCGGCCTGTCGCAGATTGCTGATAAGCAGGGAGACCAGCGGCAGGCGGAGCAGTGGGTGGAGCGGGCGAGAGAGGCAGATCAGAACGCAACTTTACCGCGCTATATCCTGGCAAGGCACTATCTGAAACGAGGCGAACGTAGCAAAGCCAATGCGATTCTTGGCGAGCTCGAACGTATCAACCCGGACAACCCTGTCTTTCTCCTGTTGATGGGCAATTCGAAGATGCAGGCCGGTGACTATGCCGGTGCTTCCCATTATCTTTCGATGCTGGTCGATAAGAACCCACAGTCGATCCCAGGCTATCTGGGGTTGGCCGGGGCGGAACAGAGGATAGGGCGGCTCTCCAGCGCCAAACGCGTACTGGAGAAGCTGCTAGAGATCCAGCCTGACAATGTCAGAGGCAAAGTTATGCTGGTGTCGAATGAGATCAAGGCCGGCAATATTCAAGAGGCGGAACAGCTGGCAAAATCTCTGCTGCAGAATGAACGCTCCAGATACTGGGGGTACCTGTTGCTGGGTGATCTCTATCTGAAGAGTGGTCAATATGAGCAGGCGGAGCTGAATCTAAGTGAGGGACTGGAGCAGTTCAATACTTTCGCAATCGCCGAAAAACTCGCCAAAACTCATCTGTTGCGCAACAACAAACAGAAAGCTATCGATGTCTTGATGAGCTGGAAGAAACAGCATCCTGATGATGCAAAAGGGGAGCTGGGGCTGGCATCCATCTACCAGAGCAGCGGTGATAACGTCAAAGCTCAGGCGATGTATGAAGAGGTTCTTCAGACCGATGGGAACAATGTGATTGCGCTCAACAATCTGGCATTACTTGTGGAGTCATCCGATCCCCAGAAGGCTCTCAATTTCGCCGAGCGAGCCTATAATGCTGCCTCTGGGAATGAGGCGATTGCGGATACTTATGGCTGGCTGTTGTTCAGGTCGGGAGAGCTGGATAAGGGGAGGGAGATCATTGAGGAGATCGGGAAAGCGACGCAGAATCCCGCTATCCTCTATCATTATGCAGAAATTCTGTATGAATCTGGCAATATCGAGCAGGCAATCCGGGCGTTGAACCGGGCCCTGGATAGTGCCGCTCTGTTTCCGGAACGAGAGACCGCGCTCAAACTGAAACAACGTCTAATGCGGCAATGAGAAAGGATTCGAAGCGTTCGGGAAGAATGGGAGAGCAAGCCCAGCTTCATTGAGGCATGGGGTTGTTAATGCAGCGAAATATGAGAGGCCTTAGCGGGCGGGGGTAGCAAGATGAAAAAAAGTTATCAATATACAAAAAATGTCCTGTCGATGGTGCTGGTTAGCGTATTGGCTGCCATTGTTTTGGCAGGATGTGCGAGTGCCGGCGGAACTATGCAGAAGGAGGCGCCGGCCAGTATAACCAGGGTTGGTGCGGAGGCGCCGAAATACCTGATTGGTCCGGGCGACAGTCTGAGGGTTTTTGTCTGGGGGGATCCAGAACTCTCCTCTGAAGTGATTGTGAGGCCGGATGGCTTGATCACAACGCCTCTGGTCGAAGATATGCAGGCAAGCGGTAAGACGCCAACCGAGTTGGCACGAAATCTCGAGGGAAATCTCTCAAGATTCATTAAGAATCCGAAGGTTACGGTTACTGTGACTAACTTCGTTGGTCAGTATACAGAACAGATTCGTGTGGTTGGACAGGCTGCCCAGCCGCAATCGCTGTCGTATCGGGAACATATGTCGCTGCTTGATGTGGTTATTGCCGTTGGTGGCTTGACTGAGTTTGCTGCCGGAAACAAGGCAAGTATCGTGCGCAGGATTAATGGCAAAACGGAACAGTTTCAGGTACGACTGGATGATCTGGTGCGGGATGGTGATATTTCAGCAAATGTTGAGATGTTGCCGGGAGATGTACTGATCATTCCAGAAACTTGGTTTTGATCGCAAAATTAGTGGGCCGGCGCGCTGGAAAGGCGCCAGTGCTTCAGTAAAGATAGCGTGAAAAATGGCGTCGGGCTTCTGCAGGTTCTAAAATAGAGGCGTTTTACCGTAAAAAGAGTGAGATGATTAATGGTTAGCAGTATCGAAAAGGCGGTAGAGCGGCTGAATAAGGCCAGGGTTTCTGAGGAGGCCGGGGAAAAAGAGCCGACGATCACTGCTCTAGCAGAGGACTCCGCTAAATCCACACTGGTTGTGGAGAGTGCCGGAATTGGGGTGGATGGAAAGGATGAGAGTGGTGGCTATGCGGAAGAAGCTTCCTATTTCTCGGAGGTCGGAGCGGATGATGACCCCCTGGCGGCCTCCCAGAGTGAATTGGTTGAGAAGGAACCGTTTACGATTGATTTTGAAGGCAAGGAGCACCTGGGTTATCTCACCCCGAACAGCGACAACCAGGTTGTCTGGGAGGAGTACCGGGTTATCAAACGTCCCCTGCTGATAAATGCTTTTGGTAAAGGCGCCGCCCCGGTTGAGCGGGGTAACATCATCCTGGTGACAAGTTCTGTACCTGGCGAAGGTAAGACCTTCACCTCGTTCAACTTGGCAATGAGTATTGCCACTGAACTTGATTCAACCATCCTGATGGTGGATGGAGATGTGCTGCGTTCTTCACTCAGTAAGCTGGTTGGAGCGGAGGATAAACCGGGCTTGCTGGATGTGCTGGAAGATCCTGACGTTGAGCTGGGCGATGTGATCCTTGGCACTCAGATCCCTAAGTTGAAGATCCTGCCAGCCGGGACCCGCCACAAACACTCAACGGAACTGTTGGCCAGTGACAGCATGGATAAGCTGATTGCGGAACTTGGTGAGCGCTATCCTGACCGAATCGTACTGATTGATGCTCCTCCGATGCTGGCCACCACCGAGGCGTCAGTTTTGACCATGAAGGTTGGACAGATCGTCATGGTGGTGGAAGCGGGAAGAACACCGGTAGAAGCGGTGAACGAGTCGATCGAGCGGATTGATGCGAATAAAGTGCTCGGTTTGGTCTTGAACAAAAGCAGAGTAAAATCCGGAAGCCAGTACTACGGTGGTTATTACGGGTCTTACTAGATGCAAGCAGAGCCATGAGAAAAAATAAAATCTTCACAAGAAAGCAACTTGCGGTCCTATGCGGCTTCAGTGCGCTGTTCGCTGAAAATGCGCTGGGGCTGAATTGGGATGTCAATCCCGCACTCTCGGTGCGTGGTTCGTATACCGACAATATTGCCTTGACCCCCTCCGATCAGGCGGAAAGTGACTTTATTGTTGAAGTGATTCCAGAATTGGCTGTGTCCGGCTTGGGGCGTGCTTTAAGCCTGGATCTCAATTATCGAGCGCAGCTTCTGAAATATATGGACCACAGTGACTCAGATACTGTGCGGCATCAGTTGCTGGCAGACGGCACCGCTATGCTGGTTGAGGATCTGTTTTATATCGACGCACGAGGCAGCTACACTCAGAGACCGGAACACTCTGGTCAGGCCTATGATCCGGATAACATAGGCATCAGCCTGGGTAATATCAATGTGGCGACCGTCACCCTCTATCCTTACCTGAAACGCAGGTTTGGAAACACGGCCAGCGGACAGATCGGCTACCGCTATCGGCGGGTGGAATACGACAACGATGTGGGAAACGATCAGGATACAAAAGAGATCCTCGCCTCCCTGGAGAGCGGTACCCGCTTTACTAAGCTAAAATGGGGGCTGAACTACAGCCACAGACGCTTTGAGCCCGAAGACCGTGTTCGCTCAAAGTTTGAGCGATTTGTAGGCGACATCCGCTATCCGGTGTTCAAACGTACGTATGCTATCGGAAAGTTGGGCTACGAGCAGAATGAATATACGACCCAGAATGCCTCTGACGAGAAGGAGGGGGCATTGTGGGGTGTGGGCTTGGGTTGGGCGCCTTCTGTGCGGACAACCATGGAGTTCATCGCAGGTAGGCGCTACTTCGGTAACACTAAACAGATGATGGTTGTGCATCGGGCAAGACGATTGACCGTATCCGCAAACTACGATGAGGATTTTGATAGCAACGCCACACTGGATGCAGATGCGCCGGTGTTTGATGATCAGGGTAATCCCATTTTCCCCGGCGAAGGTGGCGACCTCAATACAGAGATCTTCTTGAAAAAGACCCTTGCCGCAGAGGCCACCTACTCTTTCCCGCGTTCCTCTCTTAGCGGGCGTATCTTCGATCGCAAGCGTGAATACACCGCTGATGGCACTGAACAGGACGTGTATGGTGCCGATGTCTATTATGATTGGGGCTTGGGTGGGCGCACCTCTGGGCGTGTTGGTGTCTATTACCGCTACAATTCACCACGAGTGGATGACAAGTATAATGACTACTACGGTCTGCTATCTGTGGAACATAAGTTCGCGCCTTCGGTTGTTGGAATCGGAGAATATACCTTTCTCAGGCGCGATTCAGACAACCCGCTCGGGGGTTACAAGCGTAATCGCATAGCGGCGACGATGAAGTTCTTGTTTTAAACCCAGTCAGTTTGTAAAGAGGCGATTAAATGATTCGTCTCAGCAGGGGAGGCGTGGGGTCGATATGACTCCACGCCTCTGTCAGTTCAGGGCATCAGATCTTGAATGTTTTCTGAATGGAGTCGACGACCCTCGATGCGGTATTCCCGTCCCAGAGATCGGGAGCTGAGCCTTTCCCCGCCTTGCCAGCAAGGATCTCGTTGGTTTTATCCTCCACCTCCTCAAGCTTGCAGAGCTGATTGGTGCCCTGGGTGATGGTGATCGGTCGTTCGGTATTGGGTCGTACCGTCAGGCAGGGAATGCCGAGGTAGCTGGTCTCCTCCTGCAGGCCACCAGAATCGGTAATTGCGATCCGGCAGTTGAATACCAGATTCATGAAGCTGATGTAGTTCTGTGGCTCTAGCAGCTTGACCGCCGGGTTGTTCGAGATGGTCTCGATCAGACCACTAGTTTCAAGGTGCTTGCGAGTGCGGGGGTGGATGGGGAAGATGATTGGCAGTTTCTCCGCCACATTGTTGATCATGTCGCAGAGTGATTTCAGCGACTCGGGGCTGTCCACATTGGCGGGGCGGTGCAGGGTGATGACCGCATAGTTGCCCTTCTCAAGATCGTGTTTTTCGTATGTCCCATCCGTCTCGATCTTGTCGCGCATCATCTCCAGAGAATCGATCATGATGTTGCCGACCCGTACGATCTTGTGTGCCTCCACGCCCTCGTGTTGGAGATGTTCGTCGCCATCGGGGGACGGGGTCCAAAGCAGATCGGCGAGCACGTCGGTGGCGAGACGATTAACCTCTTCCGGCATGCTGCGGTCGAAGGAGCGCAGCCCTGCCTCTAGGTGCGCCACCACGGGGCGGTTGAGGCCTGTGACGGAATCGAAATCCGAGAGACTGTAGACCACCTTGGTGGCAGCCAGGGTGCAGGCGATAGTGGAATTGACATCGCCCACCACCACCACCATGTCCGGGCGCTTCTCCATCACCACCTGTTCATAGGCAATCATAACCCGAGCGGTCTGTTCGGCATGGCTACCGCTTCCTGCGCCGAGATGGATGTGGGGCTCAGGCAGACGCAGGTCCTGAAAAAAAGCGTCGGACATATTCAGATCGTAGTGTTGGCCTGTATGTACGATCGCTACATCTGCCCAGCTCTCCTTGGACAGCGCATGATAGAGCGGTGCGATCTTCATGAAGTTGGGTCGGGCCGCTGCAATCAGGTGTATGGTCCTTTTCATATGTCTGGATTCTCTGTGTTATCAGGGGGAGCAGCGATTATTGCCAATCGGGCGAAGCGAAAGCAACCGCTTGCAGGGAAGCGTGAAAGGTTTCACAAAAGCAGCTGGCTGCATCTGAACATAGGCTATCCTGCTGTGGGCGGCAGCAGCCTGAATCCGATCAGCTCACCTGAAAACAGTGGAGGCGTTCAAAGGATCGCGAAAAGCGCCGTTAAGGAGGGTAGAAACAGCATCAGGTGGGAATGGTATCCTAAAATCATCCAATAAAGCAGAGGGATCCCTGTTCGCGTCAATGCAAACAAGAATTATCAAAAAGTGGCGTGATTTCAACTCATTGGAAGATGAGTGGAACGGAATGCTGAGGTCATCCCAGGCCGACAGTGTTTTTCTGACCTGGGAGTGGCTCACGGCCTGGATAGCCTCAGCCGGCAAAGAGTGCGAGCCATTCATTGTCACAGTGAGGGATCAGGTGGGGCGTCTGGTGGGGGCTGCCCCTCTCTACTGCTCCAGCTCAATCCTTGGTGGTTGCATCCACTATCGCACCCTGTTGCCGATGGCCGATTACGCCACCGGTTTTGAGTATCCCGACTGGATCGTCACCGGCGCTGATCAGGCTGGTGTCAGTCAGGCAATCGCCACTGCACTGAACCAGGCGCGGGCGGACTGGGATCTGCTCTGGATGGCCAGGCTCGCGGGCTGGAGTGGTGCCCTTAAACGCATCACCTCGGCTTGTGAATCGGCAGGACTGCTCTGGCGCTCCAGGGAGCGTGAGTTCAGTCTGATCGATCTTCCCGCCAGTATGGAGGCCTTCGAGCGTTCCCTCTCCAGTAACCGGCGCCAGCAGCTGCGCCGCAAACGCCGGCGTCTGCAGCGTGAGAAGGCGGTGGTGACCACCCGTTGTCAGAGTCACGATGAGCTGCCGGAGTACCTAGAGGCGCTGTTTGCGCTCCACCATCTGCGCTGGGCGCCACTGGGCGATCCCGGATGTTTCATCCGCAAGCCGGCTGAAGCCGCCTTTTATAGTCAGTTTTTGCCGATGGCGCTGGATGCTGGCTGGCTGGCGATGTACGCCCTCAGGCACCAGGGCGAGATCCGGGCTGTGCAGGTAGGATACAATTACGGTGGGGTGTTCCACCAGATGCAGGAGGGCTTCGACCCGCAGTTTTACCCCGGCATTGGTAATGTGCTGCGTGCGGAGGTGATTCAGGCTTGCATCGATGAGGGGATCAGTGCCTATGACTTTCTTGGCGGCCACACCGAACATAAAAGGCGTTGGAATGCCCATCTGCGAATCGGTTTCGACCTGCTGATCGGTAACGCTAACCTGAAGAGTCGCCTGCTGCAGACAAACCAGATCTGGCCCACCGGACGTTTTCTGCGGCTGGCTGGACGGGATCGACGCCCTGGAGAGAGATAGGGATGGGGGGAATGGTGGGCGCAACAGGGATCGAACCTGTGACCTCTGCAATGTGACTGCAGCGCTCTCCCAGCTGAGCTATGCGCCCTCGAACAAGAGCGCGGCATTCTAATCGGCGATGGTTGGGGTGTCAATGCCGCTGCCGATTCGGCTGGTCTCTGGTAGAATCCCCGCTTTTTCCATCTTTGGTTAAAGTGACGAGATGACCATCCGTACCCGATTTGCTCCCAGTCCCACCGGCTACCTCCATGTGGGCGGTGCCCGAACCGCACTCTTCTCCTGGCTCTACGCCCGCAAGCACGGCGGCAAGTTCGTGCTGCGCATCGAGGACACCGATCTTGAACGCTCCACCGCCGAGTCGGTGAACGCAATCCTCGAGGGCATGACCTGGCTTGGGCTTGAGTACGATGAGGGCCCCTTCTACCAGACCCACCGCTTCGAGCGCTACAACGAGGTGATCGGAGAGTTGATGGACAAGGGTTTGGCGTATCGTTGCAACTGCTCCAAAGAGCGCCTCGAGCAGCTGCGCGAAACGGCGATGAAAAACAAGCAGAAGCCTCGTTACGATGGCCACTGTCGGCATCGGGAGGTCTCTGCGGATGAACCTCATGTGATCCGATTTCGCAATCCCCTGGAGGGTACCGTAGTGGTCGATGACATGATTCGTGGCCGGGTCGCCTTCAATAATAGTGAGCTGGACGACCTGATCATCCGTCGCACCGATGGCTCCCCCACCTACAATCTCACCGTGGTGGTGGACGACATGGACATGGAGATCACCCACGTGATCCGCGGCGATGACCACCTCAACAACACCCCGCGCCAGATCAACATCCTGCGAGCTCTGGGTAAGGGGTCGCCGAAATATGGCCATGTGCCGATGATCCTCGGTGACGACGGCGCACGCCTCTCGAAACGTCACGGCGCAGTCAGTGTGATGCAGTATCGCGAGGACGGCTTCCTGCCAGAGGCGCTACTCAACTACCTGGTGCGTCTCGGCTGGTCCCACGGCGATCAGGAGATCTTCTCCATCGATGAGATGATCGAGCTGTTCGAGATAGACGCGGTCAACAAGGCCGCCTCCAGCTTTAATACCGAAAAGCTGCTCTGGCTCAACCAGCACTACATCAAAGAGGATGACCCCAAGCGGGTCGCCCACCTGCTCAGCTACCATATGGGTGTGTTGGATATCGATCCTACCGAGGGTCCCGACCTGGTGGAGGTGGTCGAGGCTCAGCGGGAGCGCGCCAAGACGCTGGTCGAGATGGCCGAGATCAGCGCCTTCTGCTACAGAGATTTCGACGCCTACGATGAGAAAGCGGCGAAGAAACACCTGCGTCCGGCGGCACAGGAGCCGCTGGAGCGGATGCGCGAGGCGCTGCAGGCTCTGGAAGAGTGGAGCGAAGCGGCACTGCACGAACAGGTCGAGAATGTCTCCGAGGCGCTCGAGGTAAAGATGGGCAAAGTGGCCCAGCCGCTGCGGGTCGCCCTAGTGGGGCGTGCCGCCTCACCAGGCATCGATGTGACCCTGAAACTGGTGGGCAAAGAGGCGACCCTGCGCCGTATCGATTGGGCGCTGGCCTATATCGCTGAACGGGCTGCCCAGGCCTGATAGGGATTACGGGCAGAGGGTAGCTCAGGCTAAGCCGGAGATGGCCGGCAGAGGCTGGTCCTGTAAGCACAATCAGAGAATTTTCGCTCTATGACTACATCCGAGAACAAAACGCCTACCAACTTCATCCGTCAGATCATCGATGCTGATCTGGAAGCGGGCAAAAACGCGGGCAGGGTACACACTCGCTTTCCTCCGGAGCCCAACGGCTATCTCCATATCGGCCACGCCAAGTCGATCGTGCTCAACTTCGGCATCGCCCAGGACTACCCGGGTGGCCAGTGCAACCTGCGTTTCGATGACACCAATCCGCACAAGGAGAACATCGAGTTCGTCGAGAGCATCCAGCAGGATGTGCGTTGGCTCGGATTCGACTGGGAAGATCGACTCTTCTACTCTTCGGACTACTTCCAGCAGTTGTATGATTTTGCGGTGGAATTGATCAAGGCGGACAAGGCCTACGTCTGCGACCTGAACGCGGAGCAGATGCGCGACTACCGCGGTACCTTGAAGGAGCCGGGCAGACCCAGTCCCTATCGTGATCGTTCGGTGGAAGAGAACCTGGAGCTGTTTGCGCGAATGAAGGCGGGCGAGTTTGCCGATGGCGAACGGGTGTTGCGGGCGAAGATCGATATGGCCTCGCCCAACATGAATATGCGGGATCCGACCCTCTATCGGATCCGCCATGGCGTGGTGCACCACCAGACCGGTGAGGACTGGTGCCTCTACCCGATGTACGACTTTACCCATCCGATCTCCGATGCGTTGGAGGGGGTCACCCACTCCCTCTGCACCCTGGAGTTTGAGGATCACCGGCCGCTTTATGATTGGGTGCTCAACAACATCACCATCCCCTGTCATCCCCAGCAGATCGAGTTCTCACGACTCAATCTGGAATTCACGGTGATGAGCAAGCGCAAGCTGACCCAACTGGTGGCAGAGGGCCATGTGGAGGGATGGGACGACCCGCGCATGCCCTCCATTGCTGGTCTGCGCCGCCGCGGCTATACCGCCGCCTCGATCCGCGACTTCTGTCATCGTATTGGTGTCACCAAGTCCGACAATAAGGTGGAGATGGGGGTGCTGGAGAACTGCATCCGTGAGGATCTGGACAAAAACGCGCCGCGCCGTTTGGCGGTGATGCATCCACTGAAGCTGGTGCTCGAAAACTACCCGGAAGGGAAGAGTGAGGAGCTGGAGGCGGCCAACCACCCCAAGGATGAGTCGATGGGCAGTCGCACGATCCGTTTCACCCGCGAGATCTATATCGACCAAGCCGATTTCCGTGAGAGTGCCAACAAAAAGTATAAGCGGCTGGTGAGTGGTGGTGAGGTGCGGCTGCGCAACGCCTACGTGATCAAATGCGAAGAGGTGATCAAGAATAATCAGGGCGAGATCGTGGAGCTGCGCTGCAGCTACGACCCCGAGACTCTGGGTAAAAATCCGGAGGGCCGCAAGGTGCGCGGCGTGGTCCACTGGGTCTCCGCCGAATACGGCGTGAAGGCCGAGGTGCGCCTTTACGACCGGCTCTTCAGCAAGGCCAATCCTGACCAGGTAGAGGAGGGCGGGGTGTTCACCGACAGCCTAAACCCCGATTCCCTGCGTACCCTCACCGACTGCTATATCGAGCCGGCTCTGGCGAAGGCAGCTCCGGGTGAGCGCTTCCAGTTTGAGCGTGAGGGCTATTTCTGCCTCGATCGCCAGGATGCCTCAGCAGAGCGGCCGGTATTTAACCGTATTGTCACGCTGCGTGACTCCTGGGCTAAGATTGAGCAGCAGGGTAAAACCTGATTGTTGGTGCACTAGGGGCCGGGACTGCCCGCCCGCGAGTTAGGGTTTTTACTGACAGTTCGGTGCAGATCGGAGAGAAAATTTGCATTTGTGCCGGAATCTGCTATTTCTAGGCTCCAACGGAAGCGAAGTTTAGTCGGCATTAGACCGATACGTACCGTTTTTTATACCTGTCTCTGTCGGTTGGAGTGGGTCCAAGCGCTGTCGATAGCCGGGGCTTCTCCATCGATTGATAGCATTGAGGAGAATATTATGAGTGAGAAAAGTGCGCACCTGTTTTCCAATATCTGTACGTCCTGCATGACGGCGGCCTTGATCGCCGTTGCGGCGGTGACTGGGGCTACCCTGCTGTGGGTGATGATGCTCTAGGAGCCAGACCCCGCCAGCCCTTGTGTAACGGCCCTTAGATGGGCCGTTTTTCGTTTAAAGAGACAGCTGGATCGGCTCTGATTTTGCAGACTCTATTGGTCTCCAATCAGGCAGAAAAAACAGTAGACAAAACCCGAATCTTCCCCTAATATTCGCACCTCCTTCGGGGCCATAGCTCAGCTGGGAGAGCGCAACACTGGCAGTGTTGAGGTCGGCGGTTCGATCCCGCCTGGCTCCACCAAATTGAATGCGAATGCCCGGATCAATTCCGGGTGTCTCGTTTCAGACTCTCAAAAACGATAGCGATCAATTCGATCCTTCCTCAATTGGCGTTTCTGAATTGCGATGCATTGGATAGACATTCTCATCCTTATTGTTGTCGCCATCTCTGCCATTATCAGCTTGGTGCGCGGTTTCGTCAGCGAAGCGCTCTCTCTTGCCACCTGGGTGGTGGGATTTTGGGTGGCCTGGCTGTTCTTCCGTCCGCTGGCGGTACAGCTAGAACCCTGGATTGATGTGCCCTCCCTGCGTTTGGGCGCCTCCTTCGGTCTGCTACTTATCGTCACCCTGCTGCTCGGCGCAATCCTCAATCGATTTCTTGCCTTGTTGGTTGATTCCACTGGTCTGACCGGTACTGATCGTATGATTGGTATGCTTTTCGGTATCGCCCGGGGCGTGCTAATGGTGGCTATCCTGGTGTTGCTGGCCGGCCTGACCCCGCTGCCGGGAGATGGTTGGTGGCATGAGTCGTCGCTGATTCCCTACTTTGAAGAGATGGCGTTGTGGATGAAGCAGAACCTCCCCGACGACATCGCCCGCTATTTTAGTTATTAAAGGGGGCTCCGAGAGGCGCGCAATATCGCTATAATCGGCCCTTCTTGTTTGACGGAGTAAAAGGTATGTGCGGTATCGCCGGGCTTGTCGGTAAATCGGCAGTCAATCAGTCGCTGTACGATGCATTACTGGTCCTGCAACACCGTGGACAAGATGCCGCGGGGATCGTCACCTGTGAAGGCGGCAACCTGCATCTGCGCAAGGCGAATGGATTGGCGCGGGACGTCTTCCATACTCGCCACATGATCGACCTGCGTGGCAACATAGGTATTGGTCATGTGCGTTATCCGACCGCTGGCTGCTCCTCCTCAGCTGAATCTCAACCCTTCTATGTCAACTCCCCTTATGGCATCACCCTGGCCCATAACGGTAATCTGACCAATGCAGAAGAGCTGAAGCAGGAGCTGTTCCGGGATGACCTGCGTCACATCAACACCGACTCCGACTCAGAGATCCTGCTGAATATCTTTGCCCATGAGCTGGAGGCACAGAACACCAGGCGCCTGGCACCTGAACATATCTTTAAGGCGGTGGCCGGCGTGCACCGACGCTGCCGCGGTGGTTATGCGGCGATCTCCATGATCCCCGGGGTGGGTATCCTGGCATTCCGCGATGCCTTCGGTATTCGTCCGGTGGTCTATGGCAAGCGCGAGACTGAGTTGGGTACCGAATATATGATCGCCTCTGAGAGCGTTGCACTGGATGTGCTCGGCTTTGAACGGGTGCGGGATCTGGCTCCGGGCGAGGCGGTCTTCATCAGCAAGGATGGCGAATTGCATACCCAGCAGTGTGCGGAAAACCCGGTAAGCTCGCCCTGCATCTTTGAGTTTGTCTACTTTGCCCGTCCCGATTCAATCATCGACAACGTCTTCGTGCACAAGGCGCGCTCACGTATGGGCAAAAAGCTGGCGAAGAAGATTCAGCGGGAATGGGTGGATCATGACATCGATGTCGTGATCCCGATCCCGGACACCAGTCGCACCGCAGCGCTGGCGCTGGCCAATGAGCTGAAAGTGCGCTACACCGAGGGCTTCATCAAAAATCGCTATATCGGCCGCACTTTTATCATGCCCGGACAGACGGTGCGCAAAAAATCGGTGCGCCAGAAGCTCAATGCCATCGACCTTGAGTTCGAAGGTAAGAATGTGATGCTGGTGGACGACTCCATCGTGCGCGGTACCACTTCGAAGCAGATCGTGCAGATGGCGCGGGATGCCGGCGCCCGCAAGGTCTATTTTGCCTCGGCAGCGCCGCCGGTGCGTTTCCCCAATGTCTATGGCATCGATATGCCGGCCGCCACCGAGCTGGTGGCCCACGGTCGGACGGTGGCAGAAGTGCGCGACATCATCGGTTGTGATGAGTTGATCTATCAGGATCTGCAGGATCTGATCGAGGCGGTGCAGAAGAAGGGCAAGACCGATATCGAACGCTTCGATACCTCAGTCTTCGACGGGGAGTATGTGACCGGCGACGTATCGAGCAGCTACCTCGATCAGTTGGAGCAGAATCGAAGCGACGGGGCGAAGTCAGAGCGTGAGGATTCAGTCCGTTCGGTCATCGGTCTGCACAACAATGCTTGAGCTTACCGGCTAACGGCCACCCTCGCCGGAGACCTTCTGCAGAACCCAGTCCATTCCCCGGGTCGATAGCAGTCGTTTCAGTGTGCCAAACAGATAGGTGGGGACGGTGACATAGTAACGGGGGCGGGGGTGCCGGCTCTCCAAAGCATGAAATACCCGTTTTAGCACCGCTTCCGCCGGTAGGGTGAAGGGGGCGGTTGGCCCTTCCTTCAGCAGTCGTGTCTCCATCGCTAGGTAGTTGCTGCGATGAAACGATCTATCGGCATCGATGTTGCGCTGCCATGCCTTGTAGGCATTGCTGCGGAATCGACTCTCGATCGGCCCGGGCTCGATCAGGCTGACCTGGATGCCGCTGCCGCGCAGTTCCAGGCGCAGGGTGTCTGTCAGCCCTTCCAGGGCGAACTTGCTGGCGTTGTAGGCGTCACGATAGGGCAGGGCTATCAGTCCTAAAACCGAGCTGTTCTGGATGATGCGTCCCTCGCCCTGTCTGCGCATCACCGGGATCACCCGGCAGGTCAGTTCATGCCAGCCGAACAGGTTGGTCTCAAACTGTTGGCGCAGCACCTCCCGCGACAGATCCTCCACCGCGCCAGGTTGGCCATAGGCACCGTTGTTGAACAGTCCGTAGAGTTTGCCGTCGCTACTCTGTAATAGCTCTTCAAGGGCGTTGGCGATGGAGGCGGAATCATCCAGATCGAGCTGCAGACTCTCCAGCCCCAGCTCTTGCAGGCGCGCCACATCCGCTATTTTTCGTGCGCTGGCAAACACCCGATAACCGCGCTGCTGTAGCCCCTGCGCAACACAGAGGCCGATTCCACTGGAGCAGCCGGTGATAAGAACACTCTTTCTTTTCTGCATCTGCAGAGCTTACCGCACTTCGCAGCACTTTCGATGCATTCACACCCTACTGACCCCAGCCTGCCAGCCGCAGGGAATTAAAGTTTTGGCCGGCCTGTCCGCTACCTGGAACGAACAACAGAGTGCCAATGGCTCTGTGCGAAAAGCCGGGTATCGGCGACAGAGAAGAAGCAGAAATACTGTTTTGACGACATCTTGAGTTGGAGAGTATCAGGTGGATATCGCAACACTTGTTGGTTTACTCGGAGGATTTGGCATCATCATCGCAGCGATTGCTACCGGTGGTGACGTGATTTTGTTTGTCAACGTACCCTCAATTCTGATCGTGGTGGGCGGCACCTTTAGTGTGACGCTGATGCAGGTCTCCCTGGGGGATTTTCTGGGCTCTTTTGCGATCGGAATGAAGGCATTTTTCTACAAAACCGATGATCCCAAAAAGCTGATCGAAGAGGCGGTGCAACTGGCCGATGTGGCGCGCAAAAATGGTCTGCTGGCGCTGGAAGGGCAGGAGATTAGCAACGATTTTCTCAAGCAGGGGATCGGACTCTGTGTCGATGGTCATGATCCCTCCCTGGTCAGCAAACTATTGAGCAAGGATATCGAGTTGACCATTCAGCGCCACGAGGTGGGACAGACTATGTTCACCAACATGGCGATCATGGCGCCGGCGATGGGTATGATCGGTACCCTGATCGGTCTGGTGCAGATGCTTGCCAATATGTCCGACCCCGCCAGTATCGGCCCGGCAATGGCAGTGGCTCTATTGACGACCCTCTATGGGGCGGTGATCGCCAACGCCTTTGCACAACCAATTGCCGATAAGCTGGCTCGCGCCAGTGCCATGGAGAAGACCAACAAGTCTCTGATCATCGAGACCATCTCCGGGATCCAGGAGGGCATGAACCCGCGGGTGTTGGAGCAATTGCTAAGCACCTACCTGCCTTCCAGCAAACGTCCCTCTGGTGACAAGTAGGGCAGGGGAGCATACAGATGGCTGAAGAATGCCCGAAATGTGAAGCTGGCCTGCCTGCTTGGTTAGCCACCTTTGCCGATCTGATGTCGTTGCTGATGTGCTTTTTTGTGTTGTTGTTGTCGTTCGCAACCATTGATGCCGTGCGTTTCAAGAAGATGGCGGAGTCGATGAAGGATGCCTTCGGCGTGCAGCGTGAGATCCCGGCCAATGAGATCGTCAAGGGCGTCAGCGTGATCAAACAGGAGTTCAGCACAGGTAAGCCTGAGCCCACGGTGATCGACGAGATTCGCCAGATCACCACAGATGAGGAGCAAGAGAACCTGGAGATCAACGAGAGTAAGGAACAGGCCGAAAAGGATGTCGAAGTCGATCAGCAGATGCGTGAAGCGGTGCTGGAGCAGATCGAAGCCGAAGTCAAAGAGCAGGCGGAAGAGCTGAAGATGATGCTGGATAAGGAGATCGATGAGGGGATGCTTGAGGTTGAGACAGAAGCGACCAAGATTATCATTCGAATCCAGGAGAAAGGCTCTTTTGGGTCGGGCAGGGCGACTCTCAACCCTGGATTCTTTGACGTGATCTCGAAGATCACCAAAGTCATTGCCGCCACGCCGGGGAAAGTGGTGGTGGCTGGCCATACTGACGATATCCCCATCTCCACTAAGCGTTTCCGTTCCAACTGGGAACTCTCCTCCGCTCGCGCGGTAACGGTGGTGCATGCGATGTTGAGCAATCACGGCCTCGACCCCTCCAGGGTCTCGGTTGAGGGGCATGCGGATTCGTCCCCCTTGGTCCCCAATGACTCCTGGGCGAATCGGGCCAAGAACCGGCGTGTTGAATTGATCATCGAGCGGGGGAGTGACAGTGATCTTGGTGTGCAGACGATAGATGCCATCCGGTAAGCCGCAAGCCAGTTATGATCGGGGTGCCCATCGAATGGCGGACTATTTCAGCAACCTAACCTAGGTTAAGGGAGTCGATTGATGTCGATTGAGAGACAGGGTGGCAGGCCGAGTGAGCGCCGGCAGTTTTTTCGCATTGATGATTCGGTACAGATGAGTTACCGGGTGGTGCAGCAGGGCGACCTGCAGGAACAGATGGGGGAGCTGGGGCAGCATGTCGACAGCAGTTTCACCGTGATGACCCGGATGCAGGCGATCGATCGGCATCTCTCCGCCGCGCTGCATCGTATCGAACTCAGAGATCCGGATGTGGCCGACTATCTGCGGGCGTTGGATGAGAAGATCGAGTTGCTGGGGCAGAGCTTTCTGGCGGAGGAGGCGGAGTTGCTGGAACAGCCGGCCAAGCCGATCAGCCTGAGTGCAGGGGGGATCTCCTTTGGTACCTCAGAAAGCATGGAAATCGGTGCCTTGCTTGAAGTAAAATTGCTATTACTGCCATCTTTTACTGGGATCATCACCTTTGGTGAGGTGGTTGGCTGCGATGCAGGTGAGACCGATCAAGACTATGCATTCCTGCTCAGAATTAGCTTTTCCAGCATCCGTGACAGCGATCGTGACGCCTTGATTCGGCATATCCTGCGCCTCCAGAGTCGCATGCTCAGAGAGCGGCGTGAATCGCGGGAGCGGGCGGAAGGGTAGTGTGATGCAGCGGCCATCAAAAGACGAGATCAAGATTGCCTTGCGGATGGCGGAGCAGGTCAGGGAGCGAGAGGGTGTTGGCGCACCGCTTGCCCGCTATCTGCTCTACCTTCATCATCGAAATGAGCGGCTTGAGTCGATCTACGAACACCTTGAGCGCTATCTGCGCTTTGGGCAGCCGGAGAATGAACATGCCAGGTTGATCTGTCTGATCGAAGAACTCAGGGAGGAGTCGCGCAAAGAAACCGAGGAAAATGGAGGGGAATTTGGTCTCGAGTAGCGAGCCTGCTGCTTTCATGTGCTAAAATTTGCCGAATTTTTCGATGTGCAACCCCTCTTTTCAATACAGGTGTTGCCAGTAACTCGGGAGAGAGCAAAATGCCTATCTATGAATATCGTTGCGAAGCCTGCGGCCACGAACTGGAAGCGCTGCAGAAGATGAGCGATGCGCTATTAACCGACTGCCCCGAGTGTGGTCAGCCCGCCCTGAAGAAGCAGCTCTCCGCCGCCGGATTCCGTCTAAAAGGGGGGGGCTGGTACGAGACAGACTTCAAGCAAGGCAGCAAAAAGAACCTCCATGATTCGGGTAAAAAGGAGTCCAAATCCGCCTGTGGCGGCGGTTCCAGCTGCTCCAACTAAGATTTTACTGAGATGCTCTTGCTGCGACGCTATCTGGTAGCGGGCCTGCTGGTCTGGCTGCCGTTGGTGGCCGTGTACCTGGTCGTCCGCACCTTGGTTCGCTGGATGGACAGCAGCCTGCTGCTGCTGCCACTGCAATATCGCCCAGAAACCCTTCTCGGTACGACGATCCCTGGTCTGGGGGTGCTGCTTTCCCTGCTGATCCTATTATTCACCGGGCTGGTGGCGGCAAACCTGTTTGGGCGCAAGTTGGTCCGTCTGTGGGAGCGGCTGTTGGCTCGCATTCCTCTGGTCCGCTCAGTTTATTCCGCGGTCAAACAGCTGGTGGAGACCATGTTCTCCGACAATGGCGACTCCTTTCGCAAGGTGGTGTTGGTGGAATTTCCCCGACGCGGTCTCTGGACCCTGGGTTTTCTTACCAGCTCCGATGTGGGGGAGGCGCAGCAGAAGATAGGGTGCGAGGTGCTGAATGTCTATATCCCGACCACGCCCAACCCCACCGGTGGTTACTTCGTGATGGTGCCGAAAGAAGAGGTGCAGGAGCTCGAAATGAGCGTGGATGACGGGCTCAAGATGTTGCTCTCCATGGGAGCAATTGTACCGCCCCCCGCCAAGCCCGAGGACGAGCTTGCACAAGCCGAGGCCAAGCCGTAACATCCCCGCTTTTTACCGGGCACCATTCCCGGATCAAGTCTTTGATTTCAGGAAGGCATTTCATGCGCAGCCACTATTGCGGCGAGCTCAGCAGCTCGCATATCGATCAGGAAGTAGAAATTTGCGGTTGGGTTCATCGTCGCCGCGACCATGGTGGAGTGATCTTCATCGACCTGCGCGACCGGGAGGGGTTGGTGCAGGTAGTCTATGATCCCGACCGCTCGGAGATCTTTTCTATTGCCGAGCATGTGCGCAACGAGTTTGTGTTGCGGGTGAAGGGCCGCGTGCGCCCGCGCCCGGAGGGCACCGTCAATCCCGATCTGCCTACCGGCGAGATTGAAATCCTCGGTCTTGAACTGGAGGTGCTGAATCGGGCTGAGACCCCACCGTTCCAGCTTGATGAGCACGAAAACACTTCCGAAGAGGTGCGCCTGCGCTACCGTTATGTGGACCTGCGTCGCCCTGAGATGCTGGAGAAGATTCGCATTCGCGCCCAGGTCACCCGCTCACTGCGTCGCTTTCTCGATGAGCGGGGCTTTCTCGACATCGAGACCCCAATGCTGACCAAGGCGACCCCTGAGGGTGCCCGCGACTATCTGGTGCCGAGCCGTACCCATCCTGGGCAGTTCTTTGCATTGCCGCAGTCGCCGCAGCTCTTCAAGCAGCTGCTGATGATGTCGGGCATGGATCGTTATTATCAGGTGGTGCGCTGCTTCCGTGATGAGGATCTGCGGGCCGATCGTCAGCCCGAGTTCACCCAGCTCGATATCGAGACCTCCTTCCTCAGCGAAGATCAGATTATGGATCTCAACGAGGAGATGATTCGTCAGCTGTTTAAGGAGGTCCTTGACACGGATCTGCCCAATCCCTTCCCGCGCATGACCTACGATGAGGCGATGGAGCGCTATGGCTCTGATCGTCCCGACCTGCGAGTGCCGCTGGAGCTGATCGACCTGCGCGATCTGATGCAGGATGTGGAGTTCAAGGTTTTCTCCGCTCCGGCCAAAGATCCCCACGGCCGGGTTGCTGCGCTGCACGTGCCCGGTGGCTGCAAGCTCAGCCGCAAGGAGATCGACGCGTACACCAAGTTTGTAGGCATCTATGGCGCCAGGGGTCTTGCCTACATCAAGGTGAACGAGGCGGCCAAAGGCCGAGATGGGTTGCAATCGCCGATCCTTAAGTTCCTCACCGATGCCGCGGTGGAGGGCATCATGCAGCGCACCGGTGCCCAGGATGGCGACCTGATCTTCTTTGGTGCCGACAAGACGAGCGTGGTCAACGAAGCCCTCGGGGCCCTGCGAGTCAAGGTCGGTGAGGATCTGGGCCTGATGGAGGAGGGTTGGCGGCCGCTCTGGGTGGTCGACTTCCCGATGTTCGAGTGGGACGACAACCATGATCGCTGGACCCCGCTACACCACCCCTTCACCTCCCCCAAACTCGATCAGCTGGAGCTGCTGGAGAGCGATCCAGGTAGCTGCAAATCCCGCGCCTACGATATGGTGCTGAACGGCGTGGAGCTGGGTGGCGGTTCCATCCGTATCCATCAGCAGGAGGTACAGCAGAAAATCTTCAAGTTGTTGGAGATCAGCGATGAAGAGGCAGAAGAGAAATTCGGCTTCCTGCTGACCGCGCTGAAATATGGCTGTCCGCCCCACGGTGGCCTGGCGTTTGGCCTGGATCGGCTGGTGATGCTGCTGACCAGATCCAGCTCGATCCGTGAAGTCATGGCCTTCCCAAAGACCCAAACGGCTGCCTGCATGATGACCTCGGCGCCCTCTGAAGTGGGCATGGACCAGCTGCGGGAGCTCTCGATTCGTGTGCGCAAACCGCAGAGCGAGGATTCTACTGCCTGAGCATCGCTTCAAGCGGCCGGAGTCGGTGCTGGTGGTGGTCTACACTACCGGTGGCGAATTTCTGTTGCTGCGTCGCCGCTCACCGAGTGCTTTCTGGCAGTCGGTGACGGGCAGCCTGCGTTGGGGGGAGTCGCCGCTGCAGGCGGCACGGCGTGAACTCTATGAAGAGACCGGCATCATGGCCGGTTCGCTGTTGAATGATCTGCGGCACACTGAACGATTCCCCATCGTTCCGCCCTGGCGTAGCCGCATTCACCCAATGCCCGATTCAACACAGAGCATTGGTTTTCTCTCCTGCTTCCAGCGCGCCGAATGCCCATACTCAGCGCACATGAGCATGATGACTATGTTTGGTTGCCGGCAAAAAGAGCACAACGCAAGGTCAGTTCCTGGACCAACCGGGCAGCGATTGAAGTGACTGCGGCCAGCCTTTACGCGCAAAACTCCAGGAAGGTTATTTCGGTTTAATACGTGCAGCGGAACGGCAGGGAAGCAGTAAAAGAGGTTATC
This sequence comes from endosymbiont of Ridgeia piscesae, assembly GCF_001443665.1. Classification (NCBI taxonomy): domain Bacteria; kingdom Pseudomonadati; phylum Pseudomonadota; class Gammaproteobacteria; species endosymbiont of Ridgeia piscesae. Next base: position 58,001 of record NZ_KQ557139.1, read on the forward strand.
CGATGAGTTGGAATGAGCAGTCTTACCTCCTTCGAGCCCTTCCTGGCCGTCTGACAGGTATGGGTCTGTTCAAAGTGAATGCAGTAACACGAGAGCAAGAACTGCGAGGAGAGGCCCATCGCACATCAATGATGCTGCCAAACAAGTGACAGAAGGCTGGCGTAGCACGCATTACCATGCGTTTACCCGCAATGGGAAGCCAGGGTTAGTTTTGATGGCCGATAGAAATTACGGCGGCACAAGTCGGGACCGATCGCCACGCGCTACTCTATTGCTGAACTGCAAAACCTAATCGATACAGCAAATAGCGTGTGCGAAACGGACTTCAGAAAAAGTCCCGCACTGCTGTCCAGAAAATAACAAGCGGCTAGCGGATCCTGCTAACTGTTTGTCCTTGCTGCGAAGATATGGCGCGCCCGGAAGGATTCGAACCTCCGACCACCTGGTTCGTAGCCAGGTACTCTATCCAGCTGAGCTACGGGCGCTCTTGGAACAAAGATGGCTTGCAGGAATCGCTGCAAAGTCACCTTTAATGGGAGGCGGGATTATGCAAAAATCCTGGCATCTATGCAAGCCTGTTTTGCTTCTCATCGGGTAGGCCTTGTGTTGATCGTCGGTGGGTGACAGTTCGCTCTTTGGAGTGCGCTCCAGCTAAGGACGCCAGTCATGACCTGAACTGGGCGGCGTGAAGGATGACTCTATTCACACCCGTGATCGACCAATGCCGTGGCCAGATTCGTGTAGACGGCAACAGCAAAGGCTGGGCCTGATAATGACGCTCCTATGGTGAGCTGTTGCCGTTCCCCCCTTCCTCATGCCATGGCAAATCTCAGGGTAAGTTATGAAATGCCAGGTGATGTCGGGACTGTTGCCGGAGGGGAGGATACCTTCTTTGAATTTGCCGCTTCGATGCCCCTAAAACCGTCATCGTGAGTCCGTCCCAAACTGTTACAGTTGCAAACGATCCAGCGGGCTGTTCACACCCTTTCCGCCGCGCCGCAGGACATGGGTGTAGATTTCCGTTGTACTGACATCAGCGTGGCCTAGTAAATCCTGTACGGTTCGGATATCGCTTCCCTGCTCAAGCAGGTGAGTCGCGAAGGAATGCCGAAAGGTGTGGGGTGTTGCCCGCTTGTTGATCCCTGTCTTCAGCAGCGCCTGTCGCACGGCTTTCTGTATTAATCGTTCCGAAAGTATTGGCAGTGTATACTGCTTTCCATGGCTACGATAAAAGAACAGCGTGATCAGAAAAGGAAAGATGTAGTG